>NZ_JACSWB010000288.1 GCF_016888135.1 Leptolyngbya sp. CCY15150 | reverse complement strand
ATACTGCCTGCATTGCCTTCCCCCAGGGTACTGGCTTGCAGCCGAGCCCCATTAAACACTTCCAGAGTAGAAGTAAAGATGGTGATATCGCCGCCGTCCCCTACTGCATCATCCTCAACCGTGCTTAAGGCAGCGCTACTGAATGTGCCATCCTCAGAGGTACCGGCAAAGGTGACGCTATCGTCTGCCCGAATGACAACATTGCCCGCATTACCTTGTCCTCTAGTATTTGCTATTAGCGCTGCGCCATTGAGAACTTCTAGGATAGTTGTGGAAATGGTGATATTTCCCCCATTTCCCACTGCACCATTCTCGACCGCGCTTACAGCAACACTTCTGAGTTGACCATCCTCAGATGTCCCGGCAAAGGTGACGCGATCGATTGCACGAATCAGCACATTTCCTGCATTCCCTTCTGCAAAGGTACTGGCTGTTAGCAGTGCCCCGTTGCGTACCTCTAGAGTTGTAGTGCGAATCTCGACATTACCACCGTCACCAATGCCGCCTGCTTCTGCCGTACTGAAGGCTCCACTGCTGAATTGACCATCCTCAGATGTCCCAGAAAAGGTGACGCGATCGCGTGCCCGAATTAGGACATTTCCTGCATTCCCCTCTCTGTTGGTACTGGCTTGTAACTGTGCCCCATCTAGAACCTCTAGAGTAGCGGTGCGAATCTCGACATTACCGCCATCACCAATGCCGCCTGCTTCTGCCGTACTGAAGGCTCCACTGCTGAGTTGACCATCCTCGGAGGTGCCTGAAAAAGAGACGCGATCGCCTGCCTCAATCACCACATTGCCGGCATTGCCCTCACCACCGGTACTGGCTGATAGCACTGCCCCATCCAGCACCTCTAGGGTGTCGGTGCGAATCACCACATTGCCGCCGTCGCCAACACCTCCTGGATTGACTGTACTGAAAGCCGCACTGCTGAATTGACCATTTTCAGATGTCCCAGAAAAGGTGACGCGATCGCCTGCGCGAATCAGGACATTTCCTGCATTCCCTTCTGCAAAGGTACTGGCTTGTAGCACTGCCCCGTCCAGCACCTCCAGAGTGTCGGTGCGAATCACCACATTGCCGCCGTCGCCAATGCCATTTGGTCCTACCTCACTGCTAGCCCCACTGCGGACTTGACCATCCTCAGATGTCCCAGAAAAAGAGACGCGATCGCGTGCCCGAATTAGGACATTGCCTGCATTCCCTTCTCCAAGGGTACTGGCTGATAATAATGCCCCATCGCGTACTTCTAAAGTGACGGTGCGGATCTCAATATTACCTGATAGTCCTGTGGCATTTGCGAAGACAATGTTTCTAATACCAGATCCTTCTTGCAATAAAACTTGCTCAGATGCATTTAACGTAATATTCCCCGCTAGACTATCAGGAGAACCTTGACCTGGGATAATTCCAGCAAGTAGGTTACTCCCACCTGTTAACGTGATAGTCCGAGCAGTAATATCTATTTCACCCCCACTATCAGCAGTTGGCACAGTGATGAATGCATCATTGGCAAACTCAACATCACCACGCTGCAGTCTCCTTGGCAGTTGCAAACGCCCCTCAGTCGTCAGATCCACTTGTCCAACACCATTAACTGCCGCCAACTCAACCCGCCCTCCCAGAGCTGCGATTCTGCCACGATCGAATTGAATATCACCGCCGAGGAAGAGGAGATCCTGCCCATCGACAACTCTCAGACCGAATAATTGATCACCTGTAGGGGCGAACCCCGCAAATGCTACAGAGTTATTGGTAATAGCACCCGGATTGAGCTGATTGAAGAAAAATGCCTCGGGATTGACCGTGAGGAGCGGTGATGGAACTTCAGGTGTAAGTGCACTAAACATCTCCTGCCCCCCAAACCCAATCCCATCCGCCGTTGTCGCCACAAACGACCCTTGTAGATTGAGCTGGGCATTAAGCCCAAACACAATGCCATTGGGGTTCATCAAAAACAAATTGGCATCACCACCCACCACCCCAAGCGTACCCAGAATATTGGATGGATTATTACCCGTCACACGAGTCAGAATATTCTCCACCCCCGCTGGGTTTAGAAAAAACACCCCACCACCATTCTCAACATTAAACTCCTGAAAGCTATGAAAGAGATTAATGTCTCGCTGCGCCCCCCCCAATATTCCGAATAACCCTCCACCCGCATCAAAGATCTGCGACTGCTCCGCCCCCAATGTACCGTCTGGAATCAACTGGGCATCCGCCGGCCTCGCCGCGATCGCTCCCATGACGACCATGGTTCCCACCGTTGTAGCGAATTTGAGCAAGGTTAATGGCGATCGTACAGCAAGGTGATGCATCATCGTTCTTGTCCAGCGTAGTTGATGTTCAAAGAATAACCCAAGATAGCCTTAGCTGTTCAATACGTTTTTCATGATAGTCAAGTGAGCTGTCCTGAGGAAAGCGATCGCTCTCTGGGACTTGATTTAATCCTTTTAGGGGCGATCGCACTTAGGTGAGATGGTTTGAGGAAAGCGATCGCGCTTTAGGACATGATCTGGTTTTCCCAAAGGCGATCGCTTTATTGTAAAGATAGGATACTAGAGCATCAAATTACCTATCTAGTTATCTCGTTGTTATGCATAGACTAGCGCCTGGCGAACCGCTGCATCCGCATTTACAAATCCATGACCATAGACTAGATCATAGCCCGGATCACCCAAGTCATGGGCCGTCTGCTCCAGAATCCGCCGCACCGACGATGCACTCAGTCCAGAATTGGCACTCCAGACCAGGGACGCAACCCCAGCTACATTAGGAGCCGCCGCCGATGTTCCATTAAATCCACCTGTATATCCAAACTGAACATCACCATTGACCCGATTAGCCGTAGGTGCTATTACCTCCGACGGAGCCATCAACGTCAGCCCTGTGCCATAATTAGAACCCCACCATCCTGGATAAGAAATGCGTGTTCCTGGTACTCTAGGATTGCCATCCATATCATTGGTTCCCCAAGATGCCCCAACTGCAATCACATTGCTATACCGCGCCGCTAACGATCCAGGATTACTCAGCTCAGATTGATCATCATTGCCTGCAGAGATAACAAATAATGCACTATTCTGATTGGTGGCCACTAGCTGCTCAAAGGCCGGATCAATGCCGCCACGACCACCGAGGCTCATATTGATAACTAGTCTTGTTCCTTGTTGTGCCGCGTAGTTAATCATTGATTGCGTTGCTTGTGCAAGGCTCAGATCCCCAGGATTGCCATCTAACACGTCAATATTGACAACCTGAGAATTCCAGTTGATGCCGCTCATGCCGAGTCCGTTGTTAGACTGTGCTCCAATAATGCCATGGACTGAAGTGCCATGGGAGGTCGTTTTAGGCCCATAACCCGAGTCAAGAAAAGTGCGGAAATAATCATCCTCAATATTGCTAGATATACCAGCAATGTTTGTGGTATCAAAGTCTGGATGAATTGCTCCTTGAGAATTAAAGCCAAGTCCAGTATCCTGAACCCCAACCATCACTTGACTTGACCCCTGCGTAAAGCGCCATGCGTTGTGCACCCCCATCATATGTAGATTCCACTGCTGCGAGAAAAGTGGATCATTGGGCGTAACCGCTAGGTTCACAATACCTTCAGCAAATCGAATGCGATCGATGCCTTCAAATAGCATCTGCGTGCCATTAGAGAACTGAATCGAGTCAAATACCCGTAGGCCATTGCCAGGGTTAAAGGCCACGCCACCGCCTTGAGTGCTAGCCAAGTTCATCGACGTAGAGTAGAAAGATATTGACGATAGGTTAATCGTGTCACCATGACCGCTGCCATAATGTACGTTGCCATTCCCCATGATCACAGCATTCGAAAATCCTGGCACATATCGGAAAGTATCAGCCCCTAACGTCCCATACCCAAAGTAGGACCAATTCGACTGGCTTGAAACACCTGCCGCTTCTAACTGATTCAGTTGTCGATTATTATGATTGATGATCGCTGCGCTAGCTGCAACGGCGTCACCTGCAACATCTGAGGCAGATCTAGTTCGTACACGAAGAATTGAATCTGCCTCAGGGATCTCAGCCATCACAGGTGTTGTACTTCTTGGACGCAGAGTTAGTCCAATGTTGACCAAAGGATCCACTCCCACAGTCCCAACTCTTGAAGCTGCCGTAGATTGCCCGAGTAATATATCTTGGCATTGACGGGTCTGTGAATCTGAACCACCCTCCACTGAAGCTGAACGATCGGTTGTCCATGCCGCCGTCGAAATCATGAAGCGATCGCCCTCTGAGGAGGGGTCTAGGTATATAGACATGGAGCTAGCAGCGGCCCGTTCAAGAATGAGATCCTCCGATAGCCCACCGGGTAGCATGGGAGTAAAAATGGGAGCCAGCCCTGGCAGCAAGGAGCCAGTATCTTCTGTATTTTGAGTGCCATAGGCAAAGCCACTGCCGGAAGAGCTTGTATTGTTTGAGGTTGAAACGGTTGAGTTATACATGAGGTCACCATTCCTGTAAAGCTTGAGAGAATAAGTAGGAAACAAATCAACTGACTTAACCACAAGTTTATAGATACAGGAATGGTCGCGCATTCATGGTTTCTGTCAATCAAGGTATCAGAAAGAGACAACTGACTTGCAGATTTCAGCAATCCAGCTTGCTGTATCTGGTTTCATCTGCCACACCAAAAAGCGATCGCTTCCTAGGTATGGAAAGCGATCGCTATGAAGACGCCTATCACATCTGATGAGATGCGCGATTCATTCAAGGCTTTGGGAGTACGGAGATGTCCATACTCTAGGCACATTCGCGGCTTAAGACTAATCGTCCATCGGGTAACTGATAAACACCCTGGGGTTCCATGATCGGATCTCCGGGCTGCCATAGTCTCTCGTCACTAGATTCCTGCCCGTCGGGGATAGAACGCACATCACCGGTGGAGTAGGTGGCGATCGGTAGGTCACCGGGGCGCTCCGGCAGGCCGCCACCGCCGGTAATCAGGAAGGTGTTGCCCTGGGTGGTGCGGGCAATACAGCTATTGGCGAGTAGTCCTTCAGTATCGATGACGGTTTCTGATAAGTTACTCAGGCTATTTTGAATGAAGCTCGTATCTGGAGTCACAATATCTCCCGATCGCACCTGACCTGTGGCATTAATATCAACGCGATCATTGCCATCAAGGGCCTCGATCTGCTCTCGGGTGAGGATGTCGGTGGCGGGACGATAGTTATCGCCAAAAAAGGCGCGGGTGTCGAGGGTGATGTTGCCGCCGCTGCCATCGACGGAGAAGGCCAGGATATCGCTGTCGCTGAAGGCCACAATGGTGTCGCCCCGTAGGGTAATATCGCCGCCGCCGCCCTGGCCGCTCTGGACGAAGGTGGTGATGTCTGAGTCACCAAAGAGGCGAATATCACGAGCAGACACGAAAATAGCACCGCCGGAGGATTGCTCAGCGGAGGTTGTGAGGTCGCTGTCAGTGAGGATAACGTCGCCTTGGGCCCGAACGGTCAATTGTCCAGCGGTGCCGGTGCCTTGGCTTCGGGCGGAGAGAATAGCGCCATCGTTCATCTCTAGGTCATTGAGGCGGAGGGTGATGTTGCCGCCATCACCGCTGGAGCTAGGTCGGGTGTTGGTGAACAGGCCGCTTTCGCCATTCCCTTCATTAGTAACGACCTCTGTTCCAAAGTCGTCTAAACGCTGGGCAAAGGTTGCATCGCGTCCAGTAATTTGAAATTGGTTAGCATCAACAAAAATGTTGCCAGCGCGCCCTGCGCCGCTAGTACTGCTAATTACTTGGCCGCCCCCTTGAAGTCTTACCTGATCAACATCAAATCTGACATTGCCGCCTTGCTGATTATTATCTGTTCGGGCATTAATCATCGCTCCATTCGCAATAATCAGACTGGGAGACAGCACCGTGATTTGACCGCTTTGCCCAGTGGCGGTAGTAGTTGCAAGTCCAAATAGACCGCTAGAGAACCCGCCTGCTCCAACGCCATCCAGATGGGTCTGACTAGTGCTTACTATTCTAATTTCACCAGCATTTCCTACCCCGCTGGTACTTGCATTCAACTGCGCACCGCCAAGGATGTGCAAAATAGGCGCTGTAATTTCAATATTGCCTCCTTGTCCTACCCCACCTTCTTCAACGGCACTTGCTGCTGAACTGGTTATGACTCCGTCTGTTGCTGTGCCCCTAAATATAACGCGATCGCTTGCTGAGACAATGATATTGCCAGAGTTGCCAGTGCTAAATGTGCTAGCCGTTAACTGTGCACCACTCAAGACCCTTAGACTAGGACTTGTGATTTCAATATTGCCTCCATCTCCTACTCCGCTTTCAGTAACGAGACTGACAGCACTGCTAGATACTTGTGCTTCATCATCCAATCCTCGAAACACAACGCGATCGCTTGCTGAAATGATGATATTGCCTGCACTACCAGTGCCGGCCGTTCCGGTACTGATTGAGGC
Organism: Leptolyngbya sp. CCY15150; assembly: GCF_016888135.1. Lineage (NCBI taxonomy): Bacteria > Bacillati > Cyanobacteriota > Cyanophyceae > Leptolyngbyales > Leptolyngbyaceae > Leptolyngbya > Leptolyngbya sp. CCY15150. The sequence goes on along the minus strand of NZ_JACSWB010000288.1, from coordinate 16,176 downwards.
ACCATCGGTAATAAACAAAGATGGCGTTGTGATAATGACATTCCCTCCCTGACCAATACCCGTTGGCTGAACCTGGGTAGCAGCTCCACTATCGAAAAAATTATTATTATTTCTGATGCGACCGCCTTGAAATCGAACGCGATCGCTAGCTGAGATGACTATATTCCCTGCATCTCCCTGTCCGCTTGTGGATGCATTGAGTTGTCCCCCGTCAAGTAGATTCAAAATAGAGGTATTAATTTCAATATTACCTCCTGCACCAATGCCGCTCTCCTCAACACTGGTAATAATACTGCTGCCTCGCCCCAAATCAACTCTGCCGCCAGATGAGACTTGTATGTCTCCCGCATTACCTTGCCCAGCCGTGCTAGAACTTAATTGCGATCGACTAGATATGCTAACTGTAAAAGATGAAATCCTAATAGTTCCTCCATCTCCTCTGCTGTCCTCTGTCAACGAGCTGAATATTTCGCCTTGCCTCATAACAAATCTGTTGCTGGAAGTCAGATCAATATCGCCTGCTCCTCCGTTGCCAAACGTACTGGTGCTCAGATTGGCACCATCTAGTATTTCTATGATAGGTGCAGTTATATTAATGCTTCCGCCAGATCCCACTCCTTCAGATGTTATTTGGCTGCGAGCTATGCTGGGAAATAATCTGCCTTGACTTGTTCCTTGAAACGTAACTCGTCGATCTGCTGAAATAATAATATTGCCTGCGTTTCCCTGTCCAGCAACATTAGCACTGATGTCTGCGCCATCTAAGACTTGTACAATAGGAGCTATCAGATTAATAGTGCCACTTGAACCTAGACTGCCTGGAAGAGTATCGCTTACAATTGTGCTACGAGCGCCATCTTCTTCACGGCTACCTTGAAGTATAATTCGATTGCTTCCAACAATAGTTATGTTCCCTGCATTTCCCTGTCCGTCGAGACTTGCACTGATTGCTGCTTGATCAGCTATCCGTACAAGAGGTGAACGGATTTCTATATTACCTCCTTCTCCAACTGCATTTATTCCAACTGTACTAGAAACACTACTGCGGAATAGTCTATCTTCTCTCTCTCCTTGAATAAGAACACTAGCATCCCCAATAAGCACTATATCTCCAGCGTTTCCAGTCCCAAAAATGTTATTGGTAATCTGAGTACCATCCAGTATTCTGAGGACAGGCGCTATGAACTCTATATTTCCTCCATTACCAACACTATTTTCTTCAACACTGCTAATCAGTCTACTACTTCTGATGATGGCGCGATCGCTTACATCAATGCTAATATCTCCAGCATCTCCTTCCCCCAATATGCTGGTCGATAGCTCTGATCCATCTAACATGAGCAGAATAGGAGTCGAAACGTTAATATTCCCACTGTTTATCGTATTTGGATTGAAGATTAGACTGCCAACCATACTTGATGACATGAATAGGTTTTCACTGGCGGTTAGCGTGATGTCTCCAGTAATAGTTTGTCGATTATCTGGGAAGATGGATGAGTCAGTAGTTGTCATAACGCTTCCATCTTCGAGAGAAATCGATCGAGCATTGGCAGAGACCCCACCACTGTTATTTATGATAAAACTAGATACAACTCTTAATGTATCAGCTACGTCTAGAATGATTGCGCTCAGTTGTGGCGGTATATCAATGTTTGCCGGGGCAGGAACTGCATCAACAGTGAGAAAGCTAAAGTTCTCGATGGCAATATTTCGAGCAGTCATCACAATATCGACACTTTCATCAGTGATGCCAAGATTAATTAAGGCACCAGCAACTCTAATATCTCCTCGCTGTAAATTATTGGGGAATCTGAGTTGTTCATTGTTTCCTATTCTCACCCTACCGGTTTCGCCCACTGACCCTAAGTTAATTTGCCTGCCTTGGCTGCGTACAAGAGCATTCTCAATAGTAATATTACCTCCCAAGAAGGTGAGGTTTCCGCTCCCCAAGGTCTGAACCGCTCCATTAACAGTGATGTCTCCTATGGGAATTTGGTTGAAGAAAAAGGCTGATGGGTTAACTATCAACAGTGGTTCTGGAACCTGAGGGTTCACAGCAGTGAACGTGCCCTGTTGCCCGAAACCAACGCCACTGGCTGTGGTGGCAACAAAAGAGCCTTCAATATTTAATATGGTTGTTCCGGCAAAGATAATTCCATTGGGGTTAATCAAGAACAAGTTTGCATCGCCTAAGACACCTAAATTACCAAGAATATTGGAGGGATTATTTCCAGTGACTCGACTCAATATATTGTCAACACCTGCTGGATTGACAAAGAAGACTGATTCATCTTGCGCAACATTAAACTCTTGAAAACTGTGAAAAAGATTAATGCCTCTCTGAGCGCCTCCAAAAACGCCGATAAGACCACCCGTATCCAAAATCTCTGATTGTTCTGCTCCCAATGTACCATCTGGTATGATTTGGGCGATCGCCCTCTGTGGACTGTACAAAACTCCTAGCCCGGCTAATGTTGTTGTGCTCATCAAGCAAACAAAAGATATGCGATCGCGCCAACTATCCATGGATATCACCCTAATTAATGAAAAAGAGACACGTTAACATTTCAAAATGAAATAGATCAGAATAATGGTGTGGCTCAACATTCAGCCAGATTTTGAAGACGATACAGTAGCATCATTATGCTTGATTGCACTATTCTGCAATGCTTCTTCCTCATCTGGCAACGAAGTTTACATAAACATAAGATGTCTAAGCTGGAGAGATTGTTTACTGTAAAGGTATAAGGATATTAAGCAAGGAGACGTCATGACTATTCAACTTGGTCAGTTGGTTCACACCAGCGCACAACCTATCGTCCTAGCTGCTCTCAGCTTTGTCGATGATCTCCTCCTGATCATCTTGTCTACCTTAAACATCCATTGGATGGGTCTACAATGGCTAGCCCCCCTCTTATTCACTGCTTCTAGCCTGCATGGAATCGTGAAACTCTATCAACATTATGCTCAACGTCCTCTGTTATATTTAACACCTGTGATAGATTAGGTATAGTGCTACACAACTGGATCATAGATTTATCATTTATCAATCAACTGCTGCATTGATTACCCCCATCATTTGGTGACAGTTATGCTGTTCAAATCCTTTAACCGACTGTTCTCAGGACTGTATTCCCCGCTAACCATAAGCCTGAACCTTGTCCTCCTACTCGGGATCGTGTCCCCAGCTTTGGCAAACTATGTGCCACCGAGCGAACCTTCCAGCCCTCCCCCTAGCTCAACGGGCACAGGCGGTACTAGGGGTGGCTGTGGCAATAATCTTGGAGAAGAAGGGGAAGGACTACCTTTCCTGGTCTTAGCTCCCCAAACCCATGTAGGACAAACTGCAGCAACTCATCCAACTGTTGCATGGTTCGTACCCGATGAAGAGGAATATCTCGTAGAGCTTTTTCTCGATAGATATAGTGAAGATGCTAGCCCCCAACGTGTTCATTCCACGGAAATACCAAGCGAATTTGGCGTGATGTCCTACACACTACCGGATCATCTGCCAGCTCTAACGCCTGGAGATTACCGTTGGCGAGTTGTGCTTGTTTGCGATTCAAACCGTCCATCCAGTTCACCCGTGGCAGATGCTGATTTACAGGTTGTAGCTTCTCAACGTTTTGCAGAAGAATCTGCTGATGCCTATGCAGAAGCGGGGCTTTGGTATGATGCACTAGCAGCAGCTCTAGAAACCTCTGAACAACTGGAGTGGCGATCGCTTCTAGAAGATTTATCATCTCTTGAAGACGATGAACGAGCTAATAAGCTGCTACAGATTAGTGAGCTGGATCTGTAACAGATATCCAAGTGCCAGTTTATGAACTCTTATTGTCAATAAACTGGCACTTCATGATTACAGCCAATTGCCGACTAGAATAAAAGGTGCCCAGTAGGCAGGATGAGCCGTGACGCCCCCAGCACGGATAATTTGAAGCTGTGCGGCTTGTAATGCCTCTGCTTTATTCTTCTCTGGATTGTCACGTAAGTTGATGTAAAATTGACTGGCAACCTCGGCAGTTACGGCATCATCTATGAACCACAGAGAGGCGATCGCACTCTTAGAACCGGCTTGTAAGGCCACCCCTGCTAGACCAAGAGAGGAGCGATCGTCTCCAATAGCGGTTTGGCAAGCGGTTAAGGATAAAAGTTCAATGGTGTTTTGCTGGAGCGCCTGCCGCAGGGTAATATCTAGGTCGGTGAGGGTCAGCTTTTGGGCATCACCGGTGACTAAGAATGTATTTTGAGGTTCTACTCCAAATTCCCCATGGGTGGCAATGTGAATGATGGGGTAAGATGTTCGAGAGAGTTCTGCCTGGAGACGCTCACGGGTAAAGTCTTGGTTCAATAAGCCTAGACTGCCTGGCAGTTGAGCCTGAATGGCTGCAATTTCTTGGGCCACATTACCGAGTGCTGGAAACCGTTGTCCATCTACGGTTGTTTCTTGGGTTAACCCTAGGGCCAGGGCTCGTAAACGCTGTCGATTAATAGGACGGGAATCGGTCAGGGTCAAACTAGGGGTTGTAGCGATCGCATATTGTTCAATCAAAAACTGCTGGCGATCGCTATCATACAAAGCCCCCATCGGCACACTCCGTAAAATACCATCTTGGATAAATACGAGAGTCTTGATATTGGCTGCCGTTAACTCTGATTCAAAGGGAGCAATAATCCAACGATATAAACGCTCAGCCTGCTGAGGATCAAAGTCATCAAAAAATCGTTCTAACCCAACTCGATAGCTATTGACCTCATCCCGGAAGGCTTGAGCCGAACGATCAATCCACGTCATTTGCTGACTGCCATCAGGAAAGCTGACCAGCACCGCCGTGCGATCATCTAAAATAACCGTACTGAACACGGCTGTTGCACTCGTTGCCCCGACTAAATCTACCGGTGTTTCACCCACTAATACTAGACATTCATCCCCAAAGTAGTTTTCTAATTCGGCAACTTTGAGGGAGTCTAACTGCGATAATACGGCTGTTACATTATCTCGGCTTACCGGCGTAGCCTGACCTACCTGTCCTGCTTCTCGTTCCAGTCGTAACGTTACGAGTTGGCGATAGAGTGGATCGATGGTGTCACGAAAGTCATATTGCAAATCTTGATTAGCAATTAATAAATCACTGCGAATATCTTCCAGGGTTTTGATAGACTGCTCATAGGCAGCGATCGCCTCTGATTCATAGCCTTCAGATCGCAGAATGCGCCCAGTCTGCCATTCCCAGAGATATAAACTATCCTTAGCGCGTAAGTCTTGCTCTGCCGACCACCGAGCTTGCCGGGTTAGCTCAAGGGCTTGGGTATAGTTGCGTTGACACTCGAAAATATGCCCAAGTTCGCCCAGGGCAAACGACTCAAGCCGCAGGTTCTGGATTTGCCGAGCTGTTTGAAGAGCTGTTTCTAATAAGGTCACAGCATCGGATTGTACTCTTGAATTGATACACTGCAATGGATGAACGGCTTGCCTATCGTTGCTAGAAGTATCTGTTGCTACCGTTAACTCCAAAAATTGCACCATATGAATAGCTGCGATCGCCTTCTCCCGAGAGGCAGGCAGGCGAGATAGGAGCTGTCGTGCATCCTGAAGAGAGGTTTGGGCCAGATCAATGTTTCCTAGCCGAGCTGCTGGAGAGATCAGACTCAGTAATAGGCGAATTTGGCTCACCTGATCGTCGCGTTGCTGCGCTTGGGTTAAGGCTTCTTGTAAATAGGTAAGGGCGTCTTGATCGTAGGTCGTGCCTTGGCGGCGAAAGTCAGCAGCATCCGTAGTATCCCCAATCTGTTCAGCGGAGGCACCCCGCTGATAATTGATTTGAGCAAGGCCGAGAGTTGTATGACCCAAGCCGCTCAGCGCCGCCGTCATCATGGCGCTATCATCCACGGCACGGCTCAAGTCTAGACTTCTCTCTAGATACTGAGTTGCTCTATTATAGTCTCCGCGCAATCGATGGGCTTCGCCTAGGCTACCGAGGGCAGCGGCCTGCAGCCGTTGATGATCTTCTCCTTGGAGTAATCCCAGCGCACTGCCAGGGGCACAGGTATCTTCACTCGGATCATTGCATAACAGCGTGATCGCTTGGCGATATTGTCCAAGCCTTGTATAAACCTGAGCTTGCTCCGTGAGCATTCTCCCAACCTGTTCTCCACGATTGAGATCTCGATACGTCGCCGTTGCCTGCTGCCAATAGGCGATCGCTTGTTCTAGCTGTCCTAACTGTTGATGAGCACGAGCTAAGTTTTCTAAAACAATTACAGCATCTGAGGGGCGATCGCGCTGTTGATAGGCGGCTAGGGCAAGCTGCCAGTGGGCGATCGCGCTTTCATACTTGGATTGGAGATAGTCCTCTACTCCTTGCTGAACAAGCTGTTCTGGAGATAGAGTTCTATCTATACTATCTATTTCAGAAAATCTTGTTTCTACCTGAAGCGGGTTGAGGGCCAAAGATCGCTCTAACGCTATTTGACCTATTGCTGGGAGATGACTTAGTCCAAAACTAAGACTTAGGCTAGCTATCAGGAGTACGTAGAAGCCCCACTGTCGAATCGTGCGCCGATGCTGTTTAACCATGAGAGAATCCTTACATGAGACCCCAATGCTACGCTAAGCTTACTAGCTTCTGCCTCAGTTGACCTTGATTGATCACATTGTTTAAGAAAGTATCAGAATTTTGACTAAATGTCGTCTGCTATCGCAATTGTCGTTTTATACTAAGCATGATCTCAGTGCTTCTGTATCAAACAGAAAGATAAACAACGTGATTCAAAAACTAACGTGGACGCTGTTTTTGTGCTCCGGAGTGGGGATGACGTTCAGTGTTGCACCCCAAGCCCTGGGTCAAACTACCTTGCCTACTGATGGACTTCCATCTACCGACTTGCCAGACATTGTCGATCCTAGTCTTTCGCCACCTATTGATTTAGCCCCGCTCCCCAATCCTGATTCGCCTCCGTCGCCACCACCTGCTATCCTTGAATCTCCTGAATCTTCTGAAACAGATGTTCCTTCAGATCCAAATCTGCCACCCAGTCAGACATTTAACGTTACAACGATAGAGGTTCAGGGAAATACTGTTTTACAGGATGAAATTGCAGCACTCTTGGCTCCCTATGAAAATCAAGTGCTGACCTTTGAAGATCTGTTTGAAATTCGCTCAGCTATTACCCAACTCTATGTGCAAAATGGCTATATCACCTCTGGAGCTTTTCTGCCCAATAACCAAGATTTAAGTGACGGCATTGTCCAGATTCAGGTTGTAGAAGGAACACTGGAAGATATTGAAATCTCTGGACTAAGGCGCTTACGCACGAGCTATATTCGCGATCGCCTCAACCGCTCATCGGAGCCTCCTTTAAGCCAGACACAACTGGAAGAGTCATTGCAGCTTTTACAACTGAATCCATTGATTAGCCGGGTCAATGCTGATTTAACCGTCGGCAGTGCTCCAGGGCGCAGTATCTTACGGGTTAATCTAGAAGAAGCTCCAGCATTTCGAGCTGGTATTGAAAGTAACAATTATCAATCCACGAGTATTGGGTCAGAACAAATCAGTCTCAATATCAGTCACGAAAATCTACTAGGCTTGGGCGATCGCATCAGTGTTGGCTATGGTTTAACTGAGGGGCTGGATAATGGAGCAATTAGCTACACTGTGCCTTTTAATACTCTGGATGGCACCATCCAGCTTAGCTATACAACGACAGAGTCTCGTATTGTGACACCCCTCTTTCGTGACCTTGATATTCGTAGTGATGCCGAAACATTTTCCTTGGGCGTTCGCCAACCGCTTGTGAAGCAACCATCTCGTGAGTTTGCGCTTGGACTTAATCTTGATATGCGCCGCAGCCAAACCTTTATCCTGAACGATATTCCATTTTCCTTCTCAGAGGGGCCAGATGATGGAGAATCTCGGATCACGGCACTGCGGTTTTCCCAAGATTGGATAGAACGAGGCAGCAGCAGTGTTTTGGCAGCGCGATCGCAGTTTAGTGTGGGACTGGATGCCTTAGGAGCCACAACGAATGATATTGGCACAGATGGCCGCTTCTTCTCATGGCTAGGTCAGTTTCAGTGGGTGCAGCAAGTCTCTCCACGGCTCGTCGTTTTAACTCGCTTCAATGCACAACTCACCCCAGATTCACTCTTGCCGCTGGAGCGATTTGGGTTTGGCGGTGTAGATACGGTGCGAGGTTATCCACAAAACCAGTTGGTGACGGATAACGGCATTTTAGGATCCGTAGAAGCCCGCATCCCGGTTCTTGCCAATTCCGCTACTCTGCAAGTGACTCCATTTCTAGATGTTGCCCATGGCTGGAATAATCAAACACTGACCCCTGAGGAAAATACCCTGGCAAGCGTTGGGCTTGGTCTACGCTGGCTTGCCACTCGTAACTTAGTGTTTCGGCTAGACTATGGTATTCCCCTCATTCGAATAGACAATACAGGTAACTCCCTGCAAGAAAATGGTCTCTATTTCTCAGCCCGCTATCAACCCTTTTAGGAGATTTCAGAAATAACGCTCCAGACCATCTTATGTGTAGATCATGCATTAGCCATCATCATTACCCAAGAAAAAACAAATAGGTATAATAAGAAAGCATTTAGAGTTTAGTTTTCACACAAGCATAACACTATGGTGAATGGGGTCGAGTGACCTTACCTAGGACTTGCTGAAAAAAATCACAACAAACTGTAAGGAACAGTTGGTAGTGCGTCAAATTAATGTGGGATAGGGGCGTTGTTGCATGAATAGGGGGTTGCGGAGGAACAACGTGATAAGTTTGAAGTACCACCTAAAAACTTTCACAACGATGACAAGCACCATCCGCAACTGGTCTGAGTATAACGCAGGGTTGAGACAGAGAGGAAGCCTGACGTTTTGGGTCGATGAGTCGGTTCTGGAAGCCTGGTACAATCCTGCCATGAGTGGTAAACCCGGTGCTTCAAATGCCTACAGTGACCTTGCTATCAGCACCTTTGTGACCCTGAAATCGGTCTATCACCAAGCGGGACGACAAACCCAAGGACTGCTGGAATCCTTGTTTGCGCTGATGCGACTTGAGTTGGACGTGCCAGACCACAGCACGGTGTCACGGCGGATGGGGACGTTGGCGATTGCCTTACCTGTCGTGCCCAAGCGTGGCTAGGTTCATGTAGTTGTTGATTCCACTGGATTCAACGTCTACGGCGAAGGAGAATGGAAGACACGGCAGCATGGCGTGAGTCAACGACGGACATGGCGGAAACTTCACCTTGGAATCGATGAGGCGACGGGAGAGATTATTGCCGCAGTCGTGACCCCTAACGATGTTCATGATGGAGAGGTATTAAACGACCTGCTTGAGCAGATTGAAGGAGAGATAGAGCAGGTCACCGCGGATGGGGCTTATGACCATGAGCATTGCTATCAAGAGATTGCTGAGCGTGAGGCAAACGCTGTGATTCCACCTCGTAAAAATGCTGTGATTTGGCAGCATGGCAACTGCAAAGCGCCACCACATCCAAGAGATGAGAATCTGCGCTACATTCGTAACCATGGGCGAAAGATATGGAAACGAGACTTCAAGTATCATCGTCGTTCCCTTGCTGAAACCACCATGTTTCGACTCAAAGCAATCTTTGGCGGCAAGGTTCGTTCTCGTAAGTTTGATAACCAGGCTGTGGAGTTACTGCTCCAATGTGCGGCCCTTAACCGGATGATCCAGGTTGCTAAACCTGATTCTGTTTGGGTTGCAGATTAACAGTTCATTCCCTCATACCACTGGTATGACTTATTCTTGATTCATGCAACAACGCCTGACCGATCTCTAATCCAGCAGTGGCAGTTTGCGAAATTCATACGTGTAATTGATGACATGATGAGCTCTTCAGTCTTTAGCTGCACAGTCTTGATTAAAAACGGCACGATCGCTAAAACTGTTTGGGTAATCCGGCTTGTTTGAGAACAGCATTGGCAGTGTGGCGAGACTTAATGGCATTGTCAACAGCAAATCTGCGTTGCGTGATGGGGCTGTACCAGATTTCGTGATCGCCTTTGCCCTGTCGTTCGAAAGAACAGCTTGCACTTTGCAAAATCTGCTTCAGTTTAGGGGTGAGCGATTTAACCATCTTGTTGCCTATGACGCGATCTCGATAATGTCATGCTTGTGGCTGATGAGTTCAAATGCGATCGCCCCTTGATAGTCCGGCGGAATGACGTTATTGAGGCGCAGGAGTTCTGGAATCATGACCCGCAGTTTGTTTTGCAGACTATCCAAGGAGGGGGATTCAGTAACAAGTCCGGGAATGTCGTTGCTGGTGACAACCCAAACGGCAGCCATAGCATCCCAAACGGCATTAATTTGAAGAGGGGGGTGGTTCATACTGGCTGAGATTTTATGCAATTGCCTTTTCTCAAGCATAGCAAATGAGGTGTTTGAACAGATGACGAAGGACATAGGCGAAAACTGCATAGCTGCTTGCTGCCCTGCGACTATGTACGATACGGACGTGATGAGAAACCCCAAACCATGAACGCGAAACTTTTGCCTTTATTAGCCTCGTTGCCGCTGCTGCTGCTCCCCATCGCTACCCCCGCTGCCGTGGTGCTGGTCGCCGCCCCCACCCTAGCCCAAACCGCCCCGCCATCGAACCCTGAAGCCGATGCCTGGGATCTTCTCCAGCAGGGCTTTCAGCAGGTTAATACGGGACAAGCCCAGGCAGCGTTTGAGACCTTTCAGCAAGCGTTATCGCTGTTTCAGGAAACGGGCGATCGCCAGGGAGAAGCGTATGCCCTTGTCGGCATTGGGAGTGTCTATGAGGCCGTGGGTCGTTATCAAGATGCCCTGTCGTCCTATCAAAATGCCTTGCCGATGTTGGTGGAAGCGGGCGATCGCGCGGTTGAAGGAGTCACCTTCCACAACATTGGCTTGGTGTATAGCAACCTAGGACGCTATGAGCAGGCGTTGACCACCTACGAACAAGCCTTAGCCATCCGCACCGAGGTAGGCGATCGCGCGGGAGAAGGAATCACCCTCACTGGTATTGGCTTGGTGTATCGCAGCCTAGGGCGCAATGAGCAGGCTTTAGCCACCTATGAGGAAGCCTTAGCCATTCTTATCGAGGTGGGCGATCGCCGTGGAGAAGGAGTCACTCTCAACAACATTAGCGCGGTGTATGCCGCCCTAGGACGCTATGAGCAGGCGTTAGCCACCTACGAGCAAGCCCTAGCCATCCGCACCGAGGTGGGCGATCGCGCCGGTGTCGGGAAACCCTCACTGGTATTGGCTTGGTGTATCGCAACCTAGGGCGCAATGAGCAGGCGTTGGCCACCTATGAGCAAGCCTTAGCCATCAGCATCGAGGTGGGCGATCGCCGTCTCGAAGGAACCATCCTCAACAACATTGGCTCGGTGTACAATGGCCTGGGGCGCAATGAGCAGGCGTTGACCACCCATGAGCAAGCTTTAGCCATCCGCACCGAGGTGGGCGATCGCGCGGGAGAAAGTGTCACTCTCACCAACATTGGCACGGTGTATGCCGACCTAGGGCGCTATGAGCAGGCCTTGGCCACTTACGAGCAAGCCTTAGCCATTCGCACCGAGGTGGGCGATCGCGCGGGGGAAGGAACCACCCTCAGCAACATTGGTGGGGTGTACAACAACCTAGGACGCTATGAGCAGGCGTTAGCCACCTATGAGCAAGCCTTAGCCATCCTCACCGAGGTGGGCGATCGCGCCGGCGTTGGGCAAACCCTCAACAACATGGGTTTTATTTTAGAGGCCATGGAGCAGCCAGAACTGGCTATTGTCCTGTTCAAGCAGTCCGTCAACCAATGGGAAGACATTCGGGGAGACATTCGCGGACTGGATACAGAACTACAGCGATCCTTTACCGACAGTATTTCCAGTAGCTACCGCTACCTCGCCGATCTGCTGCTCCAAGCCGATCGCGTTCTAGAAGCTCAGCGCGTCCTGGATTTGCTGCGGGTGCAAGAACTGGATGAATATTTGCAAGACGTACAGCGCACCGCCCAAACCGAAGCCGGGGCACCGCTGCGCCCCATTGAACAGGAAGCATGGCAACGGTATGAAGACAATCAGGCGCGTTTGATTGCCTTGGGGCAAGAGTTGCGGGAATTGGAAGCGATTTTTCGAAGCGATCGAACCACCGCCCAACAGGAGCGCGTCGCTGAACTGCGGCAATTGCAGCAAGATTCCCGCACCGTCTTCCAGTCCTTCATCAATAGCGCCGAAATTCAGGCGATCGTGGCCCAACTGCGCACCACCACCGGCGCGGCTAATGTGGAACTGGCCGAGTTGAATGCCCTGCAAGATAATCTCCGGCAACTGGAGCAAACTACCGTCACGCTCTATCCCTTGGTTCTAGACGATCGCCTAGAACTGGTATTGGTGACGCCCAACGCACCCCCCATCCGACGCACCGTTGCGGTGGGGCGCGAGGATCTCAATCGGGCGATCGTCGAATTCCGTTCGGCGCTCCAATCTCGCGGTGATGTCGAAACCCCAGCCCAGCAGTTGTATGACTGGCTCCTGCGTCCCCTAGAAGCCGATCTAGCCCAAGCCGAAGCTGAGGTCATTCTCTATTCCCCGGATGGACAGTTGCGCTACATTCCCCTTGCGGCCCTCCACGATGGCAATCAATGGGTCGCCCAGCAATGGCAGGTGAATAATATTATCGCCGCCAGCCTCACCGATCTTAATAACCAATCCTTTGAAGGCGGGTTATCGATCCTCGCCGCCGCCTTCACCGAAGGACAATATGACATCCCCATCAGCACCCGTACCCTATCGTTTGGGGGACTGCAATTTGCCGGGCGAGAAGTCGAAAATCTGACACAACTAATTCCGGGAACCGATCAGCGGCTCAATCAAGACTTTAATCCATCCATCGTGCTAGAGATGAACGACTTCAACATCATCCACCTCGCCACCCATGCCACCTTCAATCCCGGCCCAGAAGAAGATTCCTTCATCCTGTTTGGCGATGGCAGTCGTGCCAGCCTACAGGATATCCGCAGTTGGAACTTTCCAAACGTGGAACTTATCGTGCTGAGTGCCTGTGAAACAGCCGTCGGTGATATACCGTTGGGCAATGGGGCAGAAGTGTTGGGCTTGGGTTATCTGATGCAGTTGGCTGGGGCAGAAGCGGCGATCGCCTCCCTGTGGCAAGTCAGCGACGGCGGCACCCAAGTGTTGATGGATGCCTTCTATGCGTCACTAAACAACGGCTACAGTAAAGCCGAAGCCCTGCAACGGGCCCAGCAGGCATTGATCACCAGCGATGAAACTGTACTAGAGGGCGATCGCGGCAACGCCACCATAGAAATTATCGATACTCGTACCGGACAACCCTTAGCCCAAAGCACTGACCTGGCCCATCCCTACTATTGGGCACCGTTTATTTTGATTGGCAATGGGTTGTAAGATATCCAAGATAACTAGCCAGGCTCAAATCCATGCAAAGTAATCGAAATCATCAAAGAAATGAGGATTGAAGGTGCCTGCGTTATGGGTTGCCTTTGGGCCGTTCACAGCAGCTAGATCCGTGGTGCGATCGCTCTCAATACACCTAGCACGCAATGGAGGATAGGGCGATCGGGCATTAGATCCCGGTTTTTCTAAAAAACCGGGATCTGGGTGTTCAAATTTTTCTCTTTTCAGGGCCACAACTTCGAGGGTAGCGCATGGAGGTCTTGCATACCTGGGTTGGGTCGGGGACTATATAGGGGCGTTGGCCTCTAGCTTAATAGGACTGATCTGCGATGCGTTGTTCTCGTTCTCGGAAGTCTGCTCCACCGATATCCCGTCCTGCAAGGGATTGGGGTGTGGGTTCGCTGTTGCTGCGGGGGGCTGCCCGGCTGCGGATGGCGGCGGTGGTGATGGCGCTGGCGTTGGTGGCTCCAATGGTGCCGGGAGTGGGGACGGTGCGATCGGCCCTCGCTCAAAGTCAGGTGACGGCTGGCTCGTTTGAACCACTCACCTTTACTGGGGAATTGAACAGCGATAGCCTCATCCTCTCTGATGATGGCAGCTTTTATCAAATCCATGAGTTCTCTGGAAAGGCAGAGCAGATCCTTGTGATGGAGATGGTGAGTGAAGAGTTTGACACTTACTTAATCCTGCAAGATACCAGTGGTAGATACTTAGCGCAGAACGATGACAGCGACGGAACGACCAACTCTAGGATTGCTATCACGCTTCCTAACACTGGTCGTTACACGGTGATTGCCAACTCCTACAGCGCTGGAGAGGTAGGGCGCTATCAGTTGACGATTCGGGAAGGCTCTGCCCAAGAACTGGAACGAGAGGAATCGTTAGCAGAAGCCAATCGCCTCAGTCAACAGGTCAGACAGCTCAATCAACAGGGACGTTATAGTGAAGCGATTCTCCTCGCGCAGCAAGCTCTGGCGATTCGTGAAACGGCGTTGGGCGAGAATCATCCCGATGTGGCCCAAAGCCTCAATAATCTGGCGCTGTTGTATTACGCGCAGGGGAACTACGCCGCCGCTGAACCGCTCTTTCAGCGATCGCTCTCGATCTTTGAAACGGCGTTGGGCGAGAACCATCCCAATGCCGCCATCAGCCTCAATAATCTGGCACTGTTGTATAAAGACCAGGGGAACTACGCGGCGGCCGAAACGCTCTATCAGCAATCGCTCTCGATCTTGGAAACGGCGTTGGGCGAGAATCATCCCAATGTCGCCACCAGCCTCAATAATCTGGCGGGGTTGTATCGAGACCAGGGGAATTACGCAGCGGCCGAACCCCTCTATCAGCGATCGCTTTCTATCTCGGAAACGGCGTTGGGTGAAAATCATCCCAATGTCGCCAGCAGCCTCAATAATCTGGCGGAGTTGTATCGAGCGCAGGGGAATGATGCGGCGGCCGAACCCCTCTACCAGCGATCGCTCGACATCTATGAAACGGCGTTGGGTGAGAATCATCCCGATGTCGCCACCAGCCTCAATAATCTGGCGGGGTTCTATCGAGCGCAGGGGAATGATGCGGCGGCCGAACCCCTCTATCAGCGATCGCTTTCTATCTTAGAAACGGTGTTGGGTGAAAATCATCCCGATGTCGCCACCAGCCTCAATAATCTGGCGCTGTTGTATCAAGACCAGGGGAATTACGCGGCGGCCGAACCGCGCTTTCAGCGATCGCTCGACATCTGGGAAACGTCCTTAGGTGAAAATCATCCCTCTGTCGCCCTCAGCCTCAATAATCTGGCAGCGTTATATCGAGACCAGGGGAATTACGCGGCGGCCGAACCGCGCTTTCAGCGATCGCTCGCCATCTGGGAAACGGCGTTGGGTGAGAATCATCCCTCTGTCGCCCTTAGCCTCAATAATCTGGCGCTGTTGTATCAAGACCAGGGGAATTACGCGGCGGCCGAACCCCTCCATCAGCGATCGCTCGACATCTGGGAAACGTCCTTAGGTGAAAATCATCCCGATGTCGCCCTCAGCCTCAATAATCTGGCGGGGTTGTATCGAGATCAGGGGAATTACGCGGCGGCCGAACCCCTCTACCAGCGCTCGCTCGACATCTGGGAAACGTCCTTGGGTGAAAATCATCCCTCTGTTGCCACCAGCCTCAGTAATTTGGTCTGGTTGTATCAAGCACAGGGAACTATTGCAGCGGCACTGCCACTACTCGAACGAGCCGCAGAAAGTCGAGAATCTCAGCTAGAACTAACCCTAGCCGTCATCTCTGAGTCACGGCGGCGATCTTACCTAGCTACCCTTTCAGCGGAAACCGATCAGGTCATCTCCTTCAATCTCCAAGAGACACCGGATGCGGCTCCCTTGGCGCTGACCACGCTACTCCGCCGAAAGGGACGGGTACTAGATGCCACGGCGGAGAGCTACACTACCCTGCAACAGCAGTTAACCCCAGAAAATCAGGTGTTGCTGGATGAACTGCGTCAAATTGACACCCAGCGGGCTAATTTATTTTTTGGTGAACCCGTGGAGGGGCAGGCAGAACTGGTATCGTCTCTAGAGGCCAGAGCCGAAGCGCTGCAAAATCAGCTAGCACGGGCCAGTGCCGTTTTCCGTACCGAGACCCAGCCCATCACCCTAGAAGCCGTGCAGCAGCAGATTCCAGCGGACGGGGCATTGGTGGAACTGGTGCGCTACGAGCCGTTTGATCCGTCTGGAGCAGGTACTTG
>NZ_JACSWB010000287.1 GCF_016888135.1 Leptolyngbya sp. CCY15150 | reverse complement strand
ATACTGCCTGCATTGCCTTCCCCCAGGGTACTGGCTTGCAGCCGAGCCCCATTAAACACTTCCAGAGTAGAAGTAAAGATGGTGATATCGCCGCCGTTCCCTACTGCATCATCCTCAACCGTGCTTAAGGCAGCGCTACTGAATGTGCCATCCTCAGAGGTACCGGAAAAGGTGGCGCTATCGTCCGCCCCAATGAAAATACTGCCTGCATTGCCTTGACTGAAGGTACTGGCTATTAGTTGAGCTCCATTGAGAACCTCTAGGGTAGTGGTGGAGATAGTGATATC
>NZ_JACSWB010000286.1 GCF_016888135.1 Leptolyngbya sp. CCY15150 | reverse complement strand
GTTGGATGTGGGTAATGACAATGGCTATGCCGTCGAGGTAACGGTTACCGATGCAGATGGGTTAAGCACCGCACAACTGTTTAATATCAACGTCACCAACATAAACGAAGCGCCTACGATTGTGACCAATAGTGTGGTGAATGCGCCGGAAAACACCGCACTGGTAGTTGATATCGAAGCCACAGACGATAGCAATAGCGAGGGGAATGGCCTGACCTACAGCCTCAGTGGTGGGGAAGACCAAGGGTTATTTACGATTGATGCCACCACGGGTGAGTTGTCCTTCCTCTCCGCACCAGACTTTGAACAGCCGTTGG
>NZ_JACSWB010000285.1 GCF_016888135.1 Leptolyngbya sp. CCY15150 | reverse complement strand
TCTCCACCCTCAATGGCAGCAATGGCTTTCGTATCGATGGCGTGGCAGCAGGTGACTATTCTGGGCGTTCGGTGAGTAGTGCGGGGGATATCAATGGGGATGGCTTCGATGACCTGATCATTGGGGCATCCGATGCCGACCCCAACGGCAACTTGTCAGGCTCTAGCTATGTGGTGTTTGGTAGTGGGAGTGAGTTTAGTAGCACCCTCAATCTCTCCACACTCAATGGCAGCAATGGCTTTCGTATTGATGGGGTAGCCGCACTTGACCGTTCTGGTTGGTCGGTGAGCAGTGCGGGGGATATCAATGGGGATGGCTTTGATGACCTAATTATTGGGGCATACGGTGCCGACCCCAATGGCAGCTACTCAGGCTCTAGCTATGTAGTGTTTGGGCGTGCTTCTAACCAAGCGCCCACGATCTCGACCAATGGCGCGGTGAATGCGCCAGAGAACACCGCACTGGTAGTTGATATCGAAGCCACAGACGATAGCAATAGCGAGGAGAATGGCCTGTCCTATAGCCTCAGTGGTGGGGAAGACCAAGGGTTATTTACGATTGATGCCACCACGGGTGAGTTGTCCTTCCTCTCCGCACCAGACTTTGAACAGCCGTTGG
>NZ_JACSWB010000284.1 GCF_016888135.1 Leptolyngbya sp. CCY15150 | reverse complement strand
CAACAAGGGGAACCCAGCCACTGGCAACAGATTCAGATACAAACTCACCGCTCCAGTCAGGTGTAAATCGGTAAACCCCAACGCGATCGCAATTCAGAAGATGACGCAATTCATCTGTTGCAAGGCGGAACATGATTGCTTCATCTCTAGACTGGAGAATGCGCGGCACAAGTTTGGCAACGGCCCGTTCACGCTGTGCTTGCTTAGCTACCTGTTGTGACGTTTCTTCTAGCTGACGGTTGTACTGAATTTGCTGAAGCGCGACACCCAGTTGGGTGCCGATTTGCTTGAGCACCTGCAGCTCCTCCTCTTGCCAACTCCGTCGGCTAGAATTTTGGTAGGCTCCTAATAATCCCCACAATTTATCTTGGTAGAAGATAGGAGCAATCATGTAAGCCTTAACCTGAAACTGCTCCAAGATTTCTACATGGCAGGGAGAATGTCCGATGGTGTAAATGTCATCTACGACAAAGGATTCTTGCTTAGCATAGCGTCCTCCCTGGGTTTCTTGCAGATGAGTATCTTCCCACACAGTTTTGATATCTGGGCCAACAA
>NZ_JACSWB010000283.1 GCF_016888135.1 Leptolyngbya sp. CCY15150 | reverse complement strand
GAGAATGTCCGATGGTGTAAATATCATCTACGACAAAGGATTCTTGCTTAGCATAGCGTCCTCCCTGGGTTTCTTGCAGATGAGTATCTTCCCACACGGTTTTAATATCTGGGCCAACGAGAGGAACCCAGCCGCTGGCAACGGACTCCGTGATAAACTCACCGCTCCAGTCGGGTGTAAATCGGTAAACCCCAACGCGATCGCAATTTAGTACATGACGCACTTCATCTGTTGCAAAGCGAAACATGATCGCTTCATCTTTAGACTGGAGAATGCGCGGCACAAGTTTGGCAACGGTCCGTTCACGTTGTGCTTGCTTAGCTACCTGTTGTGACGTCTCTTCTAGCTGACGGTTGTACTGAATTTGCTGAAGCGCGACACCCAGTTGGGTACCGATTTGCTTGAGCACCTGCAGCTCCTCCTCTTGCCAATCTCGTCGACTAGAATTTTGGTAGGCTCCTAACAATCCCCACAATTTATCTTGGTAGAAGATAGGAGCAATCATATAGGCCTTAACCTGAAACTGCTCCAAGATTTCCACATGGCATGGAGAATGTCCGATGGTGTAAATATCATCTACGACAAAGGATTCTTGCTTAGCATAGCGTCCTCCCTGGGTTTCTTGCAGATGAGTATCTTCCCACA
>NZ_JACSWB010000282.1 GCF_016888135.1 Leptolyngbya sp. CCY15150 | reverse complement strand
CAGTGCTGTATGAGGCACAAGGGCACTATGGTGAAGCCGAACTCCTCTACCTACAAGCCCTAGAGATTTCCCGGGAGCAGTTGGGCGATCGCCATCCCCATGTTGCCAGCAGCCTCAACAACCTAGCTGTTCTGTATGAGGCACAAGGGCGGTATGGGGAGGCTGAACTCCTCTATCAACAAGCTCTGGAGATTTCCCGTGAGCAGTTGGGCGATCGCCACCCCCATGTCGCCAACAGCCTTAGCGGTCTGGCACTGCTGTATCAGGCCCAAGAGCGCTATGAGGAGGCTGAACCACTTTTGCAACAGGCTTTAGAGATTTACCGCGAGGCTTTGGGCGATCGCCACCCCTCTGTTGCCACCAGCCTCAACAACCTGGCATTACTGTATCAGGATCAAGGGCGCTATGAGGAGGCTGAACCTCTCTATCAAGACTCTCTGGCAATTTATCGAGAGATATTGGGCAATCGTCATCCCGATGTTGCCAACAGCTTCAACAATCTGGCAGTGCTGTATGAGGCACAAGGGCACTATGGTGAAGCCGAACTCCTCTACCTACAAGCCCTAGAGATTTCCCGGGAGCAGTTGGG
>NZ_JACSWB010000281.1 GCF_016888135.1 Leptolyngbya sp. CCY15150 | reverse complement strand
AGAATAGTCACCTGCTGCCACGCCATCGATACGAAAGCCATTGCTGCCATTGAGGGTGGAGAGATTGAGAGTGCTACTAAACCCACCCCCACTGCCATACACCACATAGCTAGAACCTGAATAGGAGCCGTTGGGGTCGGCATAGGGTGCCCCAATGATCAGGTCATCGAAGCCATCGCCATTGATATCCCCGACACTGCTCACCGAAAAACCGGAAACGTCATATGCAGCTACGCCATCGATGCGAAAGCCGTTGCTGCCATTGAGGCTAGATAGATTGAGGGTGCTACTAAACCCACCCGTACGCCCAAACAACACATAGCTGGAGCCTGAATAGGAGCCGTTGAGGTCGGCACCCCATGCCCCAATGACCAGGTCATCAAAGCCATCGCCATTGATATCCCCCGCACTGCTCACCGAACGCCCGGAAGCGTCATTGATTGATACCCCAACGAGACGAAAGCCATTGCTGCCATCGAGGCTGGAAAGATTGAGGGGAATACTAAAATCACCACCGCCAAATACCACATAGCTGGAGCCGGAATCGCTTCCGTTGGGGTCGGCACTGGGTGCGCCAATGATCAGGTCATCGACGCCATCGCCATTGACATCCCCGGCACTGCTCACTGAAAAACCGAAACGGTCAA
>NZ_JACSWB010000280.1 GCF_016888135.1 Leptolyngbya sp. CCY15150 | reverse complement strand
TGGGTATTAGCACCATGGCGTTCAACCTGAACGGTTTCAACTTCAACCAGTCCGTGATTGACTCTCAGGGTCGCGTCATCGGAACTTGGGCGGATGTGTTGAACCGCGCCAACCTAGGTATGGAAGTGATGCACGAGCGTAATGCTCACAACTTCCCACTAGACTTGGCTGCTGTGGATGCACCTGAAATCGGTTAATTTATCGCAGAGCTAGTCTGATAGCTTGATGAAAAGCGCCCCCTCGGGGGCGCTTTTTGCATGGATATAGAGGTCTAGGGCGATCGCTTCTAGGGGTTGGTGTATGGTATCTGTTGGAGATTAAGACAGAGGTAAAAGCTTGGGTAATGTTTTGGTGACGGGGGCGGCTGGGTTTATTGGCTTCCATCTCAGCCACTATTTGACCGATCAGGGTTTGACGGTCGTGGGCTTAGACAACGTGAACGACTACTATGATCCGCAGCTCAAGCGCGATCGCCTCACCCAGTTGCGCGATCGCCCTCTGTTTACCTTTAAGCAGGTGGATCTAGGCGATCGCGATGCCCTGACCCAAGTGTTTGAGACCTACCGTCCTGAGAAGGTGATCAACCTGGCTGCCCAAGCAGGGGTGCGCTACTCCATTCAAAATCCCCATGCTTATGTCGATGCCAACTTGGTGGGGTTTGTGAATCTTCTAGAATGCTGCCGGCATTTTGATGTGCAGCATTTGGTCTATGCTTCGTCGAGCTCCGTCTATGGTGCCAACCGGAAAATTCCCTTTTCGGTTGACGATAATGTAGACCATCCCATCAGTCTCTATGCGGCGACCAAAAAGGCCAATGAGCTGATTGCCCATACCTACAGTCATCTCTACGCTTTGCCCACCACCGGCCTACGGTTTTTTACGGTCTATGGCAGTTGGGGACGACCCGACATGGCCTACTTCCTGTTCACCAAAGCCATCCTAGAGGGCACGCCGATCAAGGTGTTTAACCATGGCAAAATGCGCCGCGACTTCACCTACATTGATGATGTGGTGCTGGGTATCGCCCGCGTCATGGATCATCTGCCGCAGCCTGCTGCCCCCAACGATCGTCCAGATGCTCATCAGGGTACGCCAGCTCCCTACGTGATTCACAATATTGGCAACCACAAGCCCGTTGAGTTGATGCGGTTTATTGAGGTGCTGGAGGGGGCAATCGGCCGGGCTGCCGTGAAGGAATTTTTGCCCATGCAGCCGGGGGATGTGCCGGAAACCTATGCGGATGTGCGATCGCTGGTTGAGGCGGTGGGGTTTCAAGCCAGCACACCCATTGAAGAGGGCCTGCCTCGGTTTGTGGAGTGGTATCGCGACTATTACAATGTGTAAAACATGTGACGCGATCGCCCCTGCTGACTTGAGCGCTGGGTCGATTGTGTCAGATCAAACTAGAGCCATCTATATCAAACTAGAAATCAAACTAAAACCATCCATAGGGGTGTGAGGTAACGTGTCTACAGCAGATATGCAGTCATCAGGGCAACACTCTCCGGCTCCAGCCTTGGTGCTGGAAAAAACCTATCAAGAACCCTCAGCCCTGACGCCGCTGGTGTCTGTGGTGGTTCCCATTCACAACGAAGTGGAAAGCCTGCCTCACTTGGTAGAAGCGATCGCCTCGGTGCTGCAAGAGCAGCAGGTGTCCTACGAAATCATTTGTGTGGATGATGGATCGCGGGATGGGTCGGTCGAATGGTTGCAGCAGCAAGCCCCCCAGCGCCCAGACCTCAAAGCCGTGATTTTGCGGCGCAACTATGGGCAAACCGCGGCCATGGCCGCGGGTTTTAACCATGCCTCCGGCCGGGTGATTGTCACCATGGATGGGGATTTGCAAAACGACCCCCGCGATATTTTGACGCTGGTTGCCAAGCTTGATGAGGGCTATGACCTGGTGAGCGGCTGGCGGAAAGATCGCCAAGATGCCAAACTGACGCGGCTCTTGCCTTCCCGAATCGCCAATGGGCTGATTAGTTGGGTCACCGGGGTCGAGCTCCATGACTATGGCTGCTCTCTGAAGGCCTACAGTGCTGAACTGATCGCCGATATGAACCTCTACGGTGAGCTCCACCGATTTTTGCCGGCCTTGGCGGCCATTGAAGGGGGGCGGATTGCTGAAATTCCGGTGCGGCACCATGCCCGCCAGTATGGACAAAGTAAGTATGGTCTTGATCGCACCTTCCGCGTGGTGATGGATTTAATGACCGTCTCGTTTATGAAGACCTTCTTGACGCGACCCATGCATGTCTTTGGCTTCTGGGGCGGCATGTCGTTGACCTTGGGCACCGTTCTAGGGCTCTATCTAACGGTCTTGAAGCTCTTGGGACAATCGATTGGCGATCGCCCCCTGTTAATTCTGGCAGTGGTGCTAATTCTGGCTGGTATTCAGCTCTTTTGTTTTGGATTACTGGCCGAATTGCTGATCCGTACCTATCACGAATCCCAGGGGCGACCTATCTATCGCGTGCGGGAAGTGGTTGACTAGGCAAGGCAGCATGGTTCCAAGCTAGCGGCTGGTCTTGTGAACAGGGTACATTTGGGCCGACAATGGGCAATAATCCAGCAGCACCCCTCAGGAGAGTTTCGATATGGCGAATGAAAACCATCTCACTCTGATCAACAAAGGCGTTAGTGCTTGGAACCAGTGGCGCGACGAAAATCCTGACGTTGCTCCTGACCTGAGTGGGATTAATCTCAACAAAATCAACTTAAAGCACGCCAACCTCAGCCATGTTGATCTAAGTCAAACCAGCTTGTTAGGTGCCGATCTGGGCTACACCAATTTGCACTGCGTCAACCTTTCTCGGGCTGACCTCAGCGGCGTTGATTTCAATGAGGCGAATTTGACAGAAGCTAACCTCACAGATACAAACCTGCTTGGGGCCTATTTAAGTGGTGCGGATCTGAGTCAAGCTGACCTCAGCCGGGCTAAGGTCAACCGGGCCGATTTAACCGGCGTCAACCTTTCCAGCGCGATTTTGACGAAAACTAGCCTGGTGGGAGCCGACCTCAGCCGGGCTAATCTCAGCCAAGCCAGTATGGTGGGAGCCGACCTCAGCCGAACAGAAATGAGCCGGGTGGATTTGAGCCAAACGGATTTGACCGGGGCAGCTCTGCGAGATACGCGATTGATTGGGGCTAATCTCAGCCAAAGCATTTTGGTGAACGCGGTTCTGATCGGGGCACGCCTCAACCGAGCGGATCTCAGCGCCACGAATTTCACCGGTGCCAATCTGAGTACAGCTACGCTTTTGGGTGCCAAGCTCACCCAGGCTAATCTCAGTCAAGCTGACTTAACGGCTGCCAATCTCAGCGGTGCCAACTTGAGTGAAGCCATCTTGACCCAGGCGATTTTAGATGAGGCCAACCTCAGCGGTGCTAACCTCACGGATGCGGTTGTCACCGACATGTCTGCTGAGGGGGCTGATTTTAGTCAGGCTACGCTACCGGATGGTTCTCTATCGGAGTCGCCCTCCTAGGCTAAATGCCAGAGCCCAGCGATCGCCGCTGCCGAAGCGATCGCCCTCCACCAATGCCGGTCTTGGTTCGCGGCTCTAGGTCGCCCTCCTGCTCGGATGTTGGCGGGGCTGCTGCTGTGGGCGAGTCCGGTGCTGGGGCAGGTGTAGCGGGTTGGGGTGGGCGAATCGGCAACAGCTCCCCTTTTCGGGATACGGGAGCCAGCCGAGTTTGAGCTTGGTTGACCGCTACCCCCGCAATGCCACCACACATCACCGAGAACACGGGATTAGACATGGCGTTTAAGACGCTGTCCATCATATACAGCAAGAGCACTGTGGCCATAAGGGCTGCAGGGGCCACTTGGGGATGGGACCATAGCTTGGCGGGATAGCGGCGAATAAAGGCAAATACTGATAGGAAAAAGGATCCAAAAATTGCTGTTAGCCCAAAGAGCCCATTCACCCCAAATACAATAATCCATAGGCTATCGGTGACAGCAACATCGTTGCCATCCTCATCTATAATGCGGTTGCGCCCCCATCCGCCCCAGCCAAAGATTTTGCGCTGTCGAGCTTTGTCTGCCAATAATTCTTCGTTATTAAATCGAAATTCTAGTGATGCGATGCGCTCTTCTGGCACAAAGGATTCTAGGGAAGTGATAATTTGATCCGTTATGTAGGTTTCGGTGAGGGCATTTTGGTAGAGGTAAACCGACAGGGAAACAATGAGGGCTAGCGCGAGGATGGCGGTTCGGAAATACCAAGCCGCTGCCATAATGCCTAGCCCGATGACTAGGAGCATGTAAGCGCCGGTGGACTTTAGCAAGGTGAACCCCACCAGCATGACCGGAACCAGGATCTTCATGGGAATCCCGCGAACCTTGGTGAGGGCTCCTGTTTTCCAAAGCCCAATGCCCGTCAAGGTTGCGGCCATCATCCACCCACCTACGGCCAGACCGTGGCGCATCAGCACCGTAGGCCGGAAGCCATCCATCCGCATGGCTTGGGCAAAGTCGGCAAAGGCGTGGGAGCCGTAAATGATGGCATGGAGCTGGGGGCTAAACCGCACTTCAAAGAGACAGAGGGGAATGTAGGCTAGTCCACCAATGAAAACAGCGATCGCCAACATCCGCATCCCTTTGAGGGTGTTGAGATAGATCCGTCCTAGAAAATAGGGAAAGCCCCAGGTAACGGTTTGCTCAATAGATCCTGTAATGCCGTCATAGAGACCTAGCCCGTTTGACATAGACGAGAAAAAGGGCGCGATACAGTAGAGCAAGATGGGAATATCGATCCAACTCAGTTTAAAGAACTGTAGCTTTTGAGCATTGAAAAGCAGGGTTGCCAGAAAAATGCCGTAGCATGTCGCCGACATTTTTGTATAGTCTGGAATGCCTGGTAAGACTAAGGTTGCTTCTGGTAAAAAGAGCCAGGCTAAGACAAAACTGAGCACAATGGCGCGCTGTCCGGGAAGCTGCATGAAGAGATACAGCACCAGCGGAAACCACAGCAACATGACTAAAGGAACGGTAGGCGCTACGTAGCCTCCTCCGTTGTAGCTCATCTCAAAGTTCATAAGGCACAGTTTGAACTGAGGTCAACATAACGCATCTCTAGCAGGTATCTACAGCAAGCACAGGATCTCACCCCATTGTGAACGATGAATGTTAGATCCGCATGGGTATATGTGACGGAACTGAGGGTAATAGGTGTCATGGGGGGGGGCGATCGCTGCCTTGTGATGTAGATCCAATAGGTGATCCAATAGATGACCCAACAGGATGCCAGTGTGACGAGGAGCTTGGGCTGCTGGTTTTCTGCAGAGCGCGATCGCCCATAATAAAAGGGGCTAAGATAGCCCCCGATCGGTTCAGAATTCCAAGTCAACATTAGACTAACGTAGCAATTTAGATACGATTGCAGCATTGAATACAAATAGAGCCATTTTGGATTTTCTTTAGATATTCCTGTAGTTTCGTCTATGGCACGTATAAGGTTGGCTATTAGTTATTTGAAATGACCCGCCTAAAAGCGATCGCTTTGGATAGGAAAAGGTTTGAAATGATCATGTTTTGACAAATAAAATGTATCCCATCACTCTTTCTGGGATGCCCCCGATGAAGGGAGAATTGGGGCTTTCTCCTTCACCAGAGGGCATATGAGGCAACGAGATCGTTTGGGCTGTCGTGCTCAAGATGCCGTGCCCAAAATGTCATGATCTGGAAGCTCAATGTCTTGTTTAAGGAAGACATTGAGGACAGAATCATGGTCAATCTTGAGCACGACCCAACCATGGGATGACCTAGGCAGCGAGGATAAAGTTATCTCGGGTTACTTGAGTAGCATCAATGCCTTTGAGTATAACAATGGCCTGAACGGCACCCTCGTTGAAGCCAAATCCCAGATCTCCTTCTGTATCAACTCGGATCGCAGTATCGCTTCCGAGTTGTCGGACAGCAACATAGCGATCGAAGATGTCGAACCCGGAGAACTGATTGTTGTATCGAGGATCTGCAAAAATTCGACTGAGGTCAATCAAATCTCTCTCCACACTAAAGTCCAGAATGGAGTCCCGTCTGCCATTGGTGTCCTTAAACACAAAGGTATTAAAGCCACCACCGCCGACTAGGATATTGGCACCCGGGCCACTGTGGAGAATGTCATCTCCTATGCCACCGTAGAGTTCGTTGTTTCCATCGCCGCTAAAGAGTTGATCATTGCCGGCATTGCCATTGAGAACGTCATTACCGGCACCTCCGCGCAGGATATCGTTGTCTTCTCCGCCGAAGATGCGATCGTCCTCATTTCCGCCAAAGAGGCGATCTTCACCAATGCCACCGAGGATAAAATTATTGCCCGACGTGCCATAGATGACATCATTACCAGCGTCACCAAAGAGACGATCATCGCCAGGGCCACCGTAGATAATGTCAGTGCCATTACCACCGTAGATGGTGTCATCACCTGTTCTGCCATAGAGGATGTCGTCGCCAAAATTACCGTAGATAATGTCATCCCCAAGACCACCATAGGCAATGTCATTGTTATTACCGCCATAGAGCTGATCATCACCTGTGCCGCCAAAGAGGCGATCGTCCCCAGCTCCGCCGATCAGCAGATCATCGCAGGCTAGACCCCGGAGATTATCATCCCCGCCGCGACCCTCTAGACGGTCATTGTCTCGGGTGCCAACCAGCTCATTATTAGCATTGGTGCCAATGAGGGTGACACCATCTTCGCAGCAATCTTCACAAGGTGGCTCAGGCACCAACTGGACAATGCGGGTGCCAGCCACATCGCGGTTATTAACAAGATTAGGATCCTCAGTCGCCGAACGCACCGCCGCGCTGTTCCGTACTGTGAGGTCGCGATTGGGAGCGATCGCATTCACCTCAAAGACTCGGACTGCACCGCTGGCTAGACGGTTGAGGTTCCATTGCACAATGCCGGTTGTCGTACTGTAGAATCCCTGGGGCGCACTATCAAAGATCAGGCCCTCCGGAAGGCGGCTGCGCGTCACTACATTAGTGGCGGTATCGGGGCCAGCATTGCGCACACGGACGCGATAGGTGACGGTTTCACCGCCTTGTACCCGATCGGGGCCAATGATGCTGAGTCTGAGATTGGCTAAGTCATCCTCTGGAGGCTCAGGGTTATCCAATCGGACAATGCGGGTGCTAACGACATCGCGGTTATTGACAAGATTAGGATCCTCAGTCGCCGAACGTACGGTGGCTGCGTTCCGCACGGTAAGGTTACGATTGGGGGCGATCGCAGTCACCTCAAAGACTCGACTTGCGCCGCTGGCTAGACGGTTGAGGTTCCATTGCACAATACCGGTTGCCGCATCGTAGGTTCCCCGAGGCGCACTATCAAAGATCAGGCCCTCCGGAAGGCTACTGCGCGTCACCAAATTGATGGCGGTATCAGGGCCAGCATTCCCCACCCGGATGCGGTAGGTGATGGTATCCCCGCCACGCACCCGACTTGGCCCAATCGTGGTGAGTCTAAGATTGGCTAACTCATCCTCGGGCAACTCATTTACAACATTGGTCGCTAAAACGCGGCGGTTGTTGTTGAGATTGGGATCCACTTGGGTGCCCGTGACAAACGCGGTATTTTCGAGGGTTACCCCGGCTGTGGCTGGTGCTTGAACTGTAACGGAATAGGTTACCTGGTTACCATTATTGAGATTGGTGGGAGTCCAGTTGATGGTATTGGTGACCGCATCATAGGTGCCTCCATTGGATGCACTCACAAAGGTTAGATCATCGGGCAGTAAATCCTGCAGGGACACATTAGTCGCATTGTTGGGCCCGCTGTTCGTCACTGTGATGGTGTAGGTGAATTCATCCCCTGGCAGCACGTCACTCGGCCCAGTTTTACGAACCACCAGATCGGCTTGTGGGCCTGTGGGAGGATCGTTGGCCGTACTAATAGTGAGATTACGGATTTCGTGGATATTATTTGAACCACCTGTGGATGCCGCAAACCCAAACTTAAAGGTATCTGGAATGGCTGCACCCGTTTCTGTTACAACGTTGAAGGTGGGGATAATATCTTCGCCAGGATCATTAAAGTCCCCATCATCATTGAGATCGAGAAATACGGTGAGATCGCCGTTATCTTCTAACAAAACACGGGCCGTTTTCTGGGCATCGCCACGAGTAACCCCAGCACCTGGCACATCTAAGCCACCAGGAATTGCAGTTGTTCCACGCAGGTATGCGTAGCCATTCAGACCCGCTCCTGGCCCACGAATTGCCACAGAGTCCGGGGTTAGTCCTGGCCCACCTACTCGTCCTTCTGTAGCGGATGAGTAGTTTCCAAAGGCGTCAAATCCAATGCCGAGATACCCCCCTTCAATGCCATCGACCTGACCTCCAGAATCTCGTTGAGCATAGCCAAGGGAACCTCCAAAGGCCCCGGCGCTATCGGGAGTAACATTTCCATCGATGAGGAAGAAGTTGATGCCATCGGCACCGTTGCCTCCGTACATGTAAAAATCAAAGGTAATGTCTAAGCCATCACTGCTGCTGATCGGGTTGTTGTAGATGACAAAGGCAGCTTGGTTTTGAGCAGCAGCGGTGAGTCGCAGGGCACCATCACCGACGGCATCAATGGGGCCGCCGGCTAAACCTGGCAGAGCACCGGTGGTGCCTGTACGAGCGGTTAGGGCTGGATTAGGCGTGGTGGTTCCGGGGCCCGTGCCATAGATCCAGGGGCCTTGAACCGTGTCTAGGGTAAAGCTGTCTTGAAAGAGAACGGAGAGAACAGCGGGGTAGCGATCGCGCACCTGAGCCGAGAAAGCCAATTCGCTGCGGAGGGGAGCCGTGGTGACATCAAGCTCCCAATTGCCGCCGCGATCGCGATGACCAACGGGCGTGGAGGAAGCCGCAATCGTTGCTCCTGTCAGCTCATGCAGCGTTTGCACAAACGCCTGTCCCCGACGGCCAGCCCCAACCTCACAGCCATAGATGAGGATTTCAGAGTCTGATGCCAAAGAACGTTGCCATTCCCGAAGGCGATCGCTTTGGCTCTGCAGGGTGTCCTGATCGAGAGGAACTCGTCCTAGGGCTAACGATCCTGGTGATCCATGGGCGACGAGATGGATACTGCGGACATCGCTGTACAGGTTGAGAGTTTGGCTAATGAGGGCGATCGCGTCTTGGGTTGGGTTGAGAAGAATAGCAACGCCATGGGTGGGTAGTTCGGAGAGTAGATCGGTATAGTTTTCAACTCTCGAATCAACGAAAACAAGATGGGTTGGGAGGGTTGTAGATGCTGGGGATAACTGCACCGTGTCTTTCAGTTGATCAGCTTTGGATGAACCCCTAGGTTTTTGCATGACTGCTAAGATCCTCGATTGCATTTTAGGAACGAGTTCGTCTCACCTGATGCAATGGGAGGTCTTGTTAGCAATCCACGGCTATGTTTTTTGGATGGATGAACAGCTAGATATGGATGCATGGACAAGATCTACATTGAAAGGGGACGAATTTCAGGGTGTATAGACGCAGACTAACGATAGCTGCTACAACCACGATATCGATAAAAACTCAGGTTATTTATGGATAAGATAATCGAGTTTTTGTCAAATGCTTGCTGTAGCGTTGATGGTCTGGGGTAGAGCATTGATGGTGTGGTGTGACCGTCTCAAATCCGACTGAGATGAAAAAAATCAACTTCAACTGTAGCAATACTGATACGGGTATAACATTAATTTTTCCAATCTTCATCGAGACATCATTAACTGGGTGAAAACATGGGCATGTTCCTTTAAACAAGCCCATTGTAGGGGAGCATTGCATGAACTCCAAGAGAGTGTAGTGGGTATTTTGGGAAAATGTATCGGTGTGTGTCAAGCGTGACGGGCAAAGCGATCGCTCGCCAGTATTTTCTCTGTAAAAATAGTAATTCTACGCATCAGTATTATTCCTGAGATAAACCGTTTGCCTGCGATCGCTTTCCGGGTGAGGTGATGCCAGTCACATCGCGCATCAACGTGCATCACAGGGAGGTATCTGCATTTATCACGATAGTCTCTATCCACTATCACGAGGATGATTAGGCTCTTATCACAGAATAATCTGGAGCAGTACCGGATACTAAAGAGTGTGAATCAAGCCATAGCGATCGCAGTCTGTGTTGTGAATCGATTGCTATCTCTGCAGCAGGTATTTCAATGACTGAGGGTTTCTATGATGACCTTGCCTATGTTCGTCTCCTCCCCAGCCTCTAAAAGGGTTTCACTTCAATCTCATCCGTCAATGAGACGGTATGTCCGGCGTTTTTTGGCCCTGGGCATGTCCAAGGCCGAAGCACAACGACTTGCCCGTGCGATGGTTCAATATACCGTCACCAAGCGTGTTAAGGGTCAGCAGCGATCGCTCAAAATGCGGCAACTGATGCCCGTCTACTGGCGGCGACTGATTGAGGTGGGTGTACCGCTGCAAAATGCCCAGCAAATTGCCGAAATCATTGCTGCTTATGATGTGCTGCGCCAAGTCCCTTCGCCATATCAACTGGCGCTGCTCAAGCAACATTGCCGCTATATTTGTCGGGCAGAGCTGTGGCGACCCAAGTTGCTGATGGTGGACTAAGCGATCGCCCTAGGATTGCAAGACAGAACAACGAAGACAAAACAACGAAAAGGACTTGATACACAAGGGTTTCTGCCTTGGTCAATAGGCGAGTTACCTCTGCCTTAGAGTACGAGCTGTCTCTTTCTTGCTAGGCCCAGACGTCTTAGATCAGCCGAGGTGTTGGGGGATAGATGGTTCACGCGATCGCCGGGCTCTCTCCTGGCCTAGATCTGCAGATGGCGTTGCTGAATGGCGCTAACCGGCATGGGAGCAAGACACTCGCCCAACCTTGATCGTGAATGAAGGGTAAGCGAGCCGCTCACGGTTCGTTAGCGCACATCCGCTTGCGATTCAGCCCCGCATTGCCGATCGCCCTGCCTCTATTCCACGAAAGTTTCATTTTGTGGAACTGCCATGGCTCACGCAACCCATGGAGATCTCTCCAGGCTGAAGCGACGGGGCTACCAAGCCCCTAGATGGGGTGTGAGTTTGTCATGCGCAACGGGAGGTGGTGCCCAACGGCCACTCATTCTGAGGATGGACAGCGATCGCTAAAAAATCGCCCGATCGAGTGAGGTTAAACAACAGCAAGATCGTTTAAGTTAACTGAAGAACAGCAAGGTAAAAATCGCCCCTTGGCAATTGCCAGGGGTTTTTTTTATGAACATTTGGCGGATCTCAAGGCAGTGCCCCTTCTCTGGCTAAGCCTCAGGTCTGGACTGAGAACCCAGTTTTTCTAACCGGGAGAAGAAAGCACCCACGGACATGACGGGCAGTCAAGGTGTCTCAATCTTAACAAATTTCCGATTAAATCCTGGCTAGAGTTTAATCGAGATGCTGCAAGCCCTAGAGCCCACAAGAAGTGATATAAAAAGCACCCTGCCTGGGATAACAGGGTGCTGCGGAGTTAGTTGCATATAGTTTAAATTTCTAGAGCGATCGCCGAAACCCGTAGGAGATTTGTCAAGACTCGATGAGTTTCTGATGGATGAATTGTAAAGCTGCTCACGCTTGATCCGCCAACTCCATCAGGGGCTAGACCTAGAGGTAGGGCATCCATCTGGCGGATTGGCTGCGACATGGAGATTGTGACCATGAACTAGACGTGGAATAGGGTCTAGGGCTAGGCGAAATCTAGAGTGTGGGTTAATTCATGGCTCTGATGTATGTCCCTGGGCTGGCGCTTGGGGATGCAATATATTGCATTAGTTGAACCTAGATAAAAATTTCTGTTTTCTTATAAAGAATTGCGAGAAAAATGACGTAGATTCATTACGAAATTTTTGTGCATAACAGAATTGTCTTAATATTTTTTCCTTGAAATTGTTATTCACATCACAATAGAAATTAAGTACTATTTTAGTGGTTTACATAGCATAGAGATTCCTAGATGAACCTCTCTAGTTTGAAGAGCGATCGCCCCTGAAATAGAATCTGAATGTTGGGTATCTAGTAATTTTTTATACGTTTTGTAGAAGATTGTTTACATGCCTGATGGCCTGGTATGCGTCACCATCGCTACATTTTAGGAGAGAGCAATGAACTATAGAATCCATGATCCAGGTGCTAGATCAACGCAAGAGATTTCTCCATTCTATAAGCAGACGTTAACAGCTTCTAGCCTGTCTGAACCGCGGCACCAGCCTCACCATGGTGCTGGACGTCAGCCCTGGAGTGCTTATCAACCTACTCCATCCAATTGTTATGGCTTGGCTGAGCTAGGCATGAAAAACCTGGGTAATGTCTATCGAAATTTGCCGGTTCCTCAACTCATTGAACATGCTCTCATTCGTGGAGAAGGCATCCTAGCAGACAATGGTGCTCTCTGCGTTAAAACAGGTAGCCATATGGGGCGATCGCCCCAGGATAAGTTTGTCGTTGATGATCCAGATCATCATGCGGAGATTCATTGGGATGAATCTAATGTTCCTATTTCAGAACTCAAGTTTCAACACCTCTATCAGCGCATCCTCTCCTATGTTCAAGGGCGAGATCTCTATATTTTTGATGGCTTTGTAGGGGCAGATTCAACCTACCGAATGGGTTTGCGAGTCATTACTGAACTGGCATCAGAAAGCCTTTTTTCCCATCAACTCTTTATTCGTCCTTCACCATCAGAATTAGCAAATCATCATGCAGATTTTACCGTGATTGCTGTTCCTGGATTGAAGGGCGATCCAGACCATGACGGCATTCATAGTGAAGCCTTTATTGTGATTGACTTCTCAAAACGGCTGGTGATTATCGGCGGATCTCGCTATGCGGGAGAGATCAAAAAATCGGTCTTTTCTCTCATGAATTACGTCATGACAAAGCGAGGAGTCTTGCCCATGCATTGCGCAGCCAATCGCGATGCTCAAGGTCATACCGCCCTCTTTTTTGGACTATCGGGAACCGGAAAAACCACCCTTGCCTCCGATCCAGAGCGGTTTTTGATTGGTGATGATGAACATGGATGGTCGGAAGACGGCATCTTTAACTTTGAAGGAGGATGCTATGCCAAAACAAATAGCCTGTCGAAAGAGCATGAACCTCAAATCTGGCAAGCGGTTCGCTCAGGAGCCTTGTTGGAAAATGTGATCCTGCGGGCCAGCGATCGCTCTCCTGATTACGACGACCATTCCCTCACCGAAAACACTCGGGTTGCTTACCCCATTGACTATATTTCCAATAGCGAACGATCGGGTTTGGGAAACCATCCCAATACGGTGATCTTTTTAACGGCGGATGCCTTTGGCGTCTTGCCCCCGATCGCCAAGCTCACCAGCGCCCAGGCTATGTATCATTTTTTGTCGGGATATACGAGTAAGCTATCGAGTACAGAACAGGGTATGACGGAACCCCAAGCCACTTTCTCCGCCTGTTTTGGCAAACCCTTCTTACCCCTCGCGGCGGCACTTTATGCTGAAATGTTGGGCGATCGCCTGCGTAAACATCACTTCACGGCCACCGTATTTTTAGTGAATACCGGCTGGTTTGGCGGCCCCTATGGCGTAGGGCAACGCATCGCCATTCGCCATACCCGTGCCATGGTCAGTGCGGCTCTCAATGGTACCTTGAACCGAGTCACCTACCATGCCCATCCCATCTTCAAAATCTTTGTGCCAGATAGGGTGCCCGGCGTTCCCCTTGCCCTTCTCGATCCCCGGAAGACTTGGGCAGATGCTCAGGCCTACGATCAGCAAGCTTGCCTGTTAGCCCGCCGATTTATCGACAACTTTGCAGCAATTCATGGCACAAGCCCAGAGCTGATTGACGCGGGTCCCACCCTGGAAGCATTCTCTTGACCTTGAGCCGCCAATGCTCAAAACGCTTGGTTTTTCTAGAGTTGGCGATGTAATTGAGCCAAGGCGCAAGCTTTAATGTGCAACGATATCTCGTTTGTTCCCGCTAGATTTATGAGTCGTTTACTTAAAGTTCATAATTTCTTCATCGTTTAACGGTAAATCAACGGGACACAGAATGCGGGCTGAGGGCTAAACTACACGCAGGTAGATTAAATGGTTCGACTCAGGCTATTGTAATTAAGCGATGGGTGCGTCCCATCATTTTCGTCTCTAACTTCCATAGGGTGCATTGAAAGGTAGTGTGTAGGCTATGTGCGATGAGGTCGAGCCTCAAACCCATAGCTGTCATGCAAGAGCAACTGATAACGACTCGATAACCACTCATAGGTCTAGGAATAGGTCTAGGAACTTAATACTGGCTTACATCTTCTGATGATGGGTAGACTCTCCCAATCAGTCTTGAGATGTCATAGATGTGAGTTGCTAATGATTAGCCCATGACCTTTAAGTAAGTTTTTTAAGTTATTTAGCCCAGCATCAAAGGGCGATCGCGATCGAAACATGTGTCTGATCGACCGAATTCAACCCTGATGCTGCTGAAGATATCTCAAGAAACTTGTTGTCGCTTGTCGAGTATGACCCTAAGGTTGATGGGTTCATCAGCCTTGGCTGTCCAAGCAAACCCCAACAGCCTGATCCGAGCCATATCATGGCGTAGGGAGTGTTGTTTGAAGCAGTTGTTGCAAGCCTTGATGATGCCTTGGTAGGTATCATGCTCACGTTTTCTACCATGCCCCTATGCACCCGGAGACTTTAGTTGTATGCATGCGTTATCCAGACCCGCTACATCTGATATGGATTGGGTTGATAGAGTTCTAGTCTCAGCCGGTATTGATGATCACGCCATTCCTGCTGGTCTAGAATATGCCATTACCCAGTCTGAAGAAGGCATGATGGTTTCAATTTGGGAGCCTGCTCCCCTCACGCCAACCCGCGTTAGCCCTTTTATGTTTAAGGTGAATCACCGGGTTGAATCCCAGGAAGAAGCCCATCAATTTCTCAATCGCTATCTCCAGCAGATTATTGTATGAGGTCTGAGGGATTGATTGGCAGCTAAGACCGATTCCCATCCAAAAGATTTCAACGCGATCCTACAATGGGTGACGGAGCTGATGACGCTTGAGGTTCACGCCAAGGTGCGGGCAGATGCTGCATGGGGTAGGATGTGCCTAACCTGATGCCAACTGCGTCAACGCCGCTATAGCAAGATGACCAAGCGGCATCGTTGGGTCTCAGGTTAGTCTAGCCTAGGAACCAACCTTGATGGGTGGACATAACGTGTTACCGATGATGTAGGGGGCGATCGCCAATGGCTGGGGGAATCGATTTGTTTGGGGATGATGTAGACTCGGTGCGCAGTTTAGTGGCAGCGGTCGCTAAAATCGCCGGGCGCAATGCTGCCGCCATCCATAAACTCACAGAGCAGGTGGATCGAGTGGTAGCGACGCAGGAAACCAATGCGATCGCGATCGATCGCCTCACCCATCGCATCGATCGCCTCTCTCAGTCTGTTGCCCGTCTTTCGGTGGGTGCTGAAGCCGATCGCTCCGTTATGCGCGGCATTCAGACCGACAACCAAGAAATTCTGAACCATCTCAAGGGCAAGCCTTAGCCTTCTGGTCATCGGCAGGGCGCGATCGCCGGTGAATGGAGTTTTAGGGGGTACGGCTGACCTGATGGGCTGCCCCATTGTTTCCCCTCATCCCCCAGCCCCTTTTCCCACAAGGGGGGAGCAAGAGAGGTACAGGTTTTTCAAAGCCCCTCTACTGACCTGGTAGAGGGGTTTGGGGTGAGGGTCTTCGAGATTGACTCGTCACCCCGGCTAATGGCTCATGTCCAACATGCGCTGAATGGGTTTGAGGGCGGCCTGTTGTAGCTCGGCAGCCATGGTAATCTCGGGCGATCGCCGCTTCATGGCCCAGTAGATTTTTTCCAGGGTGTTCAGCCGCATGTGGGGACATTCGTTGCAAGCACAGCTTCCCATGGGCGGCGCTGGAATAAACTGCTTGTGGGGCGCTTGCTTTTGCATTTGGTGAATGATGCCCGGCTCCGTGGCCACGATGAAGGAGGAGCGATCGCTTTTTTGGCAATAGTTGAGCAGGGCGGTGGTCGATCCAATATAGTCGGCATGGCGCAATACTGAGGGCTCACATTCTGGGTGGGCCAAAATTTCCGCCTCCGGATGCTCCATGTGCAACTGCACCATTTTCTTTTCAGAAAAATTCTCATGCACCATGCAGGATCCCTGCCATAGCACCAAGTCTCGTCCGGTTTCTGCCATAACGTAGCGCCCCAGATTTTGGTCGGGCGCGAAGATAATCGGTTGATCCGTAGGGATTTGGTTGACGATCTGCACGGCGTTGGAGCTGGTGCAGATGATGTCGCTCATGGCCTTGATGTCGGCGGTGCAGTTGATGTAGGAAATCACCAGGTGACCCGGATGAGCGGCTTTGAAGGCGGCAAAGTCTGCTGGAGGGCAGCTATCTGCCAAGGAACAGCCGGCATCTAAGTCGGGCAACAAGACCAGCTTGTGGGGATTCAAAATTTTGGCCGTTTCCGCCATGAAATGGACGCCAGCAAAGACGATCACCGCTGCGTCGGTGCTGGCCGCTTGGCGGGATAACCCCAAGGAATCGCCGATGTAGTCAGCAATGTCTTGAATGTCGGGATCTTGGTAATAGTGGGCTAGGATCACCGCGTTCAGCTCTTGCTTTAAGGCCTGAATGGCGGCAACTAGGTCGGTGGGTAGGGCGGACGTTGACGTGGGACGAGCAGTCGTAAACACAGCAGTACCATCCATCAAAGGTAGGGAATCGGCTGCCTGAGATTGATCCCGGCCGCCCGATCGAAACGATGGATCAACGATGATCAACGGGTCGGCTCGGGGGATGGCAATCTAGACAGGTTTCCTATTATAGTAGTTTTTACCAAAATTGGAGGAGCGGCGGTGAAGGTACAGGGGAATGGGCAGGCTAGGGTGTTGACCGGGGACGAAATTCAGCGCTTGTTTGCCCATGGCTTGAGCAGCGATCGCGATCGCGCCCTGTTTGGCCTTTGTCTATATACGGGCTGCCGAATTTCCGAAGCCCTCACCCTGCGGGTGGATGATCTGCAGGGCGACACCCTCACCCTGCGGCGGCGGCATACCAAGGGCAAGCTACAGACGCGATCGCTCCATATTCATCCAGCTCTCGCGGAACTGCTGGCGGCCTACGCTCCGGCCAGCGGCTACCTGTTTCCGGGAATGCCAGGGCGATCGCCCCATCTCACCCGATTCAGCGCCGACAAAATTCTGCGGGCAGCCTGCCGGCGGGTAGGGCTCCAGGGCATCAGCACCCACAGCTTTCGCCGCACAGCCCTAACGACCATGAGCAATGCCGGCGTGCCCCTGCGCCATATCCAAGACATTTCCGGGCATCGCTCCCTCGCCACTCTCCAGCGCTACCTAGAAGTGCGTCCCGAAGACCGACAGCGAGCGATCGCCACCCTCCAGTTCTAAGCACCCCTGGGACGACCTCCGCAGAAATCTGTGGAATTCTGTAGGATGAAAGAGTATTTTGTAAACCAGTGTTAAACCCCATGGGATTATTCGGATTCGGTAAAAAGCTCAGCCTGCCCACCGCTCAAGAGGCGCTCCCTGGACGGGCGGAAACCATGCCCATTCCGTCCAAGCATTTTGTCAACGGCAATCCCCTCAACCCCGACCTCAAGGGCTTAGAGCAAGCCATGTTTGGTCTGGGCTGTTTTTGGGGCGCAGAACGCAAATTCTGGCAGCTACCCGGTGTGGTGGTGACGGCAGTGGGCTATGCAGCGGGGATCACGCCCAATCCCACCTACCAAGAAGTTTGTAGCGGTCTCACCGGTCACAATGAAGTCGTCTGGCTGGCCTTTGACCCATCTCAAATCAGCTACGAAACCCTGCTGAAGGTGTTTTGGGAAAGCCACAACCCCACCCAAGGTATGCGCCAAGGCAATGATGCGGGCACGCAATATCGCTCTGGGATCTATACCTATTCTCCAGAGCAGCAGCAGGCAGCGATCGCATCCAAGCAGGTCTATCAAACCGCCATTCAGGCCGCAGGCTATGGGGCGATCACCACTGAAATTCTAGATGCGCCAACCTTTTATTACGCAGAAGAGTATCACCAACAGTATTTAGCTAAGAATCCCAACGGGTACTGTGGCTTGGGTGGAACTAATGTATCTTGCCCCATTGGCATGGGGATCGAAGCTCGGGCATAACCCGTAGCATCCACTTGTCCCAAAACGGCTAGGGCATAGAATACATCTACGCTCTAGCCGTTAATATGGCTTAAATTACCCAGCTTATTGGCGGATGACGCGCGGCTATTTTGAGCAGAAACTAGAGAAGTCCTTGTAAAAACCTATGATCATCCAAGGTTTTGCCCTCACTATCCGTCAAGAGTCAAGAGTGAGTATCTGAGATCCAAGATCCGTTAAGCTCTCGGACAAGGGCATCCACGTTACTGGCAATGAGAGTACGGATTTCTTCGTCATAGACAGGTAAGTGGGCAAACCAGGCCTCTAGCTCGTCTAGCTCATAGGGCGTTAGGTTTGTCAGTTTGGATTGAAGCTCTACTGGCATATCCATGGCAATTCTCACGGGGCTACTGAATAGTAAACTGGAAGACTGTAATATCGGGCTGAGCGCTGCTCGGGCATGATCCAGATGTAAGCAACGCAATGATTTGACAGGTTGTGGGCGGTCTTGAAGAACCCAACGTTCAATGTCTGATCGTGCGCTGGAGTGTAACCATGACCTGAGTATGGATGAACTCGGGTCTATCCTTCAGCAACGCAAAAATGTATGGTGTCAGCGTATGGGTGTCAGCGGGGCTTCAGTATAAACCACAGGGTCATGAGTCACAATTCCAGAAAATACCTCTCAGAGGTTTGGGAAAGGTATAGCGACTGAACTTCATAACATCAAGGACTGAAGAGCAGAAACGCTTATGACTCAGGGGGGTTAACTGATCGCGATCGCATCTTGATAGATAGGATTACAACAGATACCAGGCCTTTCTTCGTCCTACGCCAACAGGTATGAAGATAGACACCGCCCCTATACTGTTGCACGACGCTGATCAACAGATTTCAATGTAAGGGTTAAGGTCTAGATGGCTGGAGTAACCAAATACTGGCAGCTTCTAGGGAAAAAATCAGTGATTTTGCTTACAAAGTTGGCTAGTCCTGGAAGACTTAACTCTAATTCTAGCGATCGCGCTCTATTTTCTCAAGCTGTTATAAGATTGATTGCGTATTTTCACTGAAACAACATCTATACCTTTTCAACTTCATAAAAGCTATATTTTTTTGTCTCAGAAACAAGGTAGAATGCCGAACCCCCTAGTATAAAAAGCTCAACCCCGCTCATCCGTGATCCAAGCCTGCCGGCGGGAGGATCTGCACATGCTTAGCGGTGTTGGGGGTAGGAGTCAGGGAGAGCGATCGGCAGATCAAACCATAGGGTTGTTCCTTGGCCGCAGGTGCTAGAGACACCAATGGTTCCATGGTGCGCTTCAATGATCTGCTGACAGATATACAGCCCCAATCCTAGTCCTAGGGTTTGGCGGGCGTTGGGGCCACGGGTACAAAAATTGAACAGTTGATCGCATTGTTCAGTCGAGAGCCCCGGGCCGTTGTCATGGACGGTGCAGCGGAGATACTTGCCCATGACTTGGGCGGTCAACCGCAGATGGAGTCCAGGAGCGTTGGAGCGCAGGGTATGTAAGATGAGGTTGTGATAAACCCGATGCAGTTGTGTCGGATCGGCGTTCACGAGCGGCAGGGCATCTGGGATTCTCACGGACACGATCGCTTCGGCATCTTGTATAGAAGAATACAGATCACCGAGAATCTTTTGTACTGAATTTCCCAACGAGAGCGGTTGGCAATGGAGCTGTAGTCCGTGGGTTTCGATGGTATAGGCTTCGAGTAAGGAATCAATCAGTTCAACCTGGCGATCGCCGCTTTCAATCATGCGGTCTAGAATGCCCTGAGACAGCGTGGTTTCACCGGCTGGATTGCGTAAATTTCTTAAGACCATCAGTGTTCCCAACACGGGGTTGCGGAGGTCATGGGATACGGCATGGAGAAAGAGGCGTATTTGCCGTCGCAACTCAAACTCCTGTCGCATCATCCGCTCGTAGAGATACACACCTAGATTAGAGATAAGACAGACTGAGAAAAGCTGAAATCCAGTCAGGGAATATACCGCAGAGCCCATAGCAGGGGTGAGATCGGTGCGGGCCGCAAAGTGAACGTTTTCAAAGCCAAGGAGCATCGCTCCAGCCACACTGCCCAAAAGAACAGCCTGAGACAGCAGATGCAGCCGCCAGCGAACGGGGATCAAAATGGCCTGGGCCGTGAACACAATCATCCAACTGATGGGGTTGAAGATGACTTCCCCTCGAAGAAATACCTGGATCTGGGGCAGAAAGGAAATCGACCAAGATAGCCATAAAAAGAGCCATC
This sequence comes from Leptolyngbya sp. CCY15150, assembly GCF_016888135.1. NCBI lineage: Bacteria > Bacillati > Cyanobacteriota > Cyanophyceae > Leptolyngbyales > Leptolyngbyaceae > Leptolyngbya > Leptolyngbya sp. CCY15150. Next base: position 39,933 of record NZ_JACSWB010000280.1, on the reverse strand, counting down.
CTGGATAGTTCCGGGCACGAAAGTCTTTCAGCAAGACCAGCCCTAAGACCAGTCCTAGCCCTTGAGCAATGGAGCTTACAATGCAGCGGTAGGAGAGGCCTGGCGTGAGGCTCACCGATTGCTCCAGAGTCACTGCCGGGATCACCACAAGCAGATTGAGCGTGGTTAAACAGCTCAATAAAACAATAGCCAGGATGCCCATTAAGCGTAATCGTTCCAGCATGAAGCGATGTTGCCATTTTGGATAGTCCAATGAGGAGGAGGACGGCATCCAAGATATCAAGCGATCGCACCATGGCTTAAAGGAGATCAAGGTCAGCCTAGGCCACTGAAGATGCTGTGGAGTTTTTGCATTCACATTGGAGCAACTATGAGCTACAGTCTCCACTGTACGAGATCACTGCCCATCTCACTAGCTCCCAGTGGTTCACCCTTTTGGATGAGGGCTAGGACGGGGATGAGTCATGATGGGGCGATCGCATGGAATCTTGACTGGAAAAAAGCTGGAGAAAATCTTGCGGAGTATCGTAAATTTCCAGGATGGTATCAAGGGACGACATTTCCACAGCCATGCGAGCTTGACCACTGAGGGAGCATAACGCCAGCCGTCCACCCACCTTCTTCACACGCTTGCTAGCAATCACCAACGCTCCTAGACCGCTACTATCCATAAACATGACGTCCTGCAAATCTAGAAGCAAGCAGGCAACATTGGATTCTAAACTCTGGGTGACCCAATGCAGGATATCTGGCGCACTGGTTGAGCTGAGAATGCGCGTGGTCGGACGGAAAATCCGATAGGGAACAAACATAATGCAACCTAGAAAACCAATGGGCTGAGCAAGACCCATGGCATGGCCTACCATGGGTCAATCTACTTTTCTGCCCCAGCTTTTGATATCCGGATCCTGGCTGGCTCTGCTCACCAAGAGCCAGCCAAATTAGCGGCTGGATGGCGCAGATTTATATTCGATCAGCGTGGCTTGGCGATGGAAGATCCGACGAAGATGAAACTGGAGCTGACCCTGAAGTTCTGGAAATTTTCCTACGGTGCAAAACCATCCATACCAGCGAGCTACGCCTGGCTCATAGCCCTTGCCCTGGGCATAACGAGCCGTTCGCAGGGCAGACACCAGATAGAGAGCCAGCAGCAGTAAACTAAAGCCCGAGGTGATCCCAGCCGTTCCCAAGATCACTACGGGGATCACCAGCCCCCAGATCCAAATCCGGCGGCTTTCCTTGACCCAATGCTGCTGAGGACTGCGGCCATGCATCCAACTGCCTTGGGCGAAGGCATGACCCGATCGCTGCGATCGCTTCCACCACTGGGAAAACTGGGTCATTTGGGCATCATGCAGGGTCATCTCTGCATCTAGACGGAAGATTTTCCAATCCTGCTGACGCAATCGCACGCATAGCTCCGGCTCCTCCCCAGCAATCAAACTAGGGTTGAAGCCGTTCACCTGTTGGACTGCCGCCACCCGCATCATGGCATCGCCGCCACAGGCCGTGGCTTCTCCCACTGGGGTATCCCATTCAATGTCACAGATTTGGTTATAGATCGAGGCCTCGGGGAAGCGCTCCCGCCGCCGTCCGCAGACCACCGCCAGATCCGGGCGATCGCTCAAGGCTTGGCGAGCCATCTCCAGCCAGCCTGGCACCACTTCGCAATCTCCATCGACAAATTGCACAAAGGTGAGATCGGGCTGGAGCTGCAGCAGCCGTTCAAAGCCAGCATTCCGAGCGCGGGCGGCGGTGAAGGGAATAGACAGATCAAGCACCACCACCTCAACGCCGAGAGATTGGGCAAACTCGACGCTGCCGTCCGTGGAGCCAGAATCGACGTAGACCACCGCATCAGCCTGGCCCACCACCGATTTTAAACAGCGCTGCAGGCGATCGCCTTCATTGCGACCAATCGCGACTAATCCAATTGTGTTCAAGGGACACCTCACTCATTGATTAGGGGCGATCGCCCCAAGGGTTCGCTTCTACCATGCCCAATACAGCTTAGCTTCGGCAAGGCCGCCCTGTGACCGGGATCATCGGAACAACCGACGGCGATCGCTCTCAGACGGATGTACTATCACTCGATGGATAGACCGGGATCAATCACACGTCTCATGAGGGTCACAGGTAAGTCTTAACTCCATCACAGGCAATTCTCAGAAACTTTCGTATCTTGAAGAAGTCGTGAACATTTAAGTAACCATGCAAATTCCACTACAGCGAAATTCCTGGGGACACCTTGAGATTCGCTTTCGACTACATCAGTCTTGGGGTGTATCTCGCAAAACAGCTCCCATCTTGACCCATGACCCAGAGCCAGATGAGGTGGCGACGGACGGCCAAGATACTTTGGCCGAACTTGAAATGTTGATGCGTCCTGGTTAAAACATTGCCATGCATCATCCTAGGAGCATAATTTGGATCCGTACTCTTGACCGTGCGATCGCCATACGTCAGGGCACTTAGTTTTCTATCGTTTCAACTATGGTTAGGGCGCTAGTATAACGTCAGTTTGGGCTAAGGGAATGGTTCCGCTTTTCAGATGAAGGCAGGCTCTCAAACAACGAGAGCATAAGGCTTTCAGCTTATCCCACACTCAGGTTATGTTAGGCATCTATTGAAATTATCTATCGATTTGAGTCATCCCCATAGGGTTATTTTGAACGTAAATTCGACGGAGATCCTCAGCCTGAAAGGTACCGATCATCGCCCAAGGCATAGGAGTTTCTGGAGCCCTCACCTCGTCGAACGCACGGCATTTTTGAGAGCGATTTTAAGAGCGATCGCCCTTGATGTGAATATCTTTGGGCAAATTTGGGTATCCTGGGCACGCCTGCGATTGCACATTACTAGGGACTCTGTATGGCTGATCCGTCCTTAACGCCTTCTCCCGAGCCCACGCCTGATCCTGCGGCCAAACCGTCCTTAAAAGCACGGGCCATCCGGGGATCCATGTGGACGCTGGGCGGCTATGGTGCCAATCAGGTTCTACGGTTTGCCAGCAATTTAGTTCTGACTCGCCTGCTGTTTCCAGAGGCCTTTGGGCTAATGTCGCTGGTGCAGATTTTTCTGCAGGGGCTAGAAATGTTTTCCGACATTGGCATCAAGCCCAGCATCATTCACGATAAACGGGGCGATGATCCAGCCTTTCTCAACACTGCCTGGACGATTCAAGCTGGACGCGGGGTGGGGCTGTGGTTGTTGTCCTGCGCGATCGCGTTCCCGGCGTCCCAGTTCTACCGCGAACCCATGCTCACCCAGCTTTTGCCCGTGGTGGGGTTAACGGCGTTAATCTCCGGCTTCACCTCCACCAAGCTGCCCACCGCCAACCGCAACCTTCGGCTTGGGTTGGTCACGAGCTTAGAACTCACCTCCTATGTGGTGGGTTTGGTGGTGATGGTTTTCTGTGCTTGGCGGTATGAATCGGTCTGGGCGCTGGTGGCAGGGGGGCTGGTAGATAGCTTGGTGCGCATGACCCTCAGCCATGTGATGCTGCCGGGCATCCCCAACCGCTTTCATTGGGAACCGGAGGCCTTCAAGTCCCTCTATCGCTTTGGGCGCTGGATTTTTATTAGCACCGCGCTGACCTTCTTGGCCGGTCAGGGCGATCGCTTGATTCTGGGACGATTGCTAGACGTGCGATTTTTGGGGGTTTACACCATCGCCGTCACCCTAGCCCGCTTCCCCCGCCAAGCCATTTCCCAGGTGATCGATCGCGTCCTGTTTCCCTCCTATGCCGAACTCATTCGCGATCGCCCCGAGCGAGTCTATACCAATCTACGCAAAAGCCGCCTCACCTTAATAGGAATTGGCTGGGGTATTTCCCTAACGTTTATTCTGTTTGGCCCCACTATTATCAACACTTTATATGATGAACGCTATGCTGATGCTGGCTGGATCATTCAGATTATTTCGTTGGGATCATTAATTGGCGTTGTGGGCGGCACCTATGACGGTATTTTGATGGCCAAAGGCAAGACTTTCCTGGTGTCCTTTTTGTTGGTTGTGCAAATTTCAGTGCAGTTAGCCGCGATGGTCATCGGCTATCAGCTCAATGGTCAACCGGGTGTGGTGTGGGGGTTAGCCAGTGTGACCTGGTTTGCCTATCCTGTGAAAGCCATCATTTTCTCTAAGTTTTCGCTCTGGCAGCCAGAGGTTGATATCCCGGTGCTTGGTGCTGCCATCGTGATTATTTGGGGCTCAACCTATATGCTGAGTTCTATTTAAGCTATCAGCATGATTGATGGCAGTTGTCGAGATAGTTTTCAAGATTCATGCATCCTATTCATCAAGTTCTATCAGGTGTGTCTGCTGGTTTTAAGGAACAGTCTCATCATCTCTAGCAACCTCATGTATTAACTTCAAAAACCTTCAACCAACTGAGCTAGTTCAGCAGATTTATTTCAGCACCAGAGATTCAACCCAAGAGACACCATGATCCAACAGCCAGATGCCTTAACCGCAAAACTATTTCGAGCCTATTACAAGGCTAACTTGGTCGTTCGTCGTAAGTCCTATGAGTATCTATGGATATTGGGACATATGCGATCGGGTTCATCGATGTTTACCCATATCCTCAACACCAATCCAGAGATTTCTGGCTATGGAGAAACCCATGTTTTTTATTGGAACCAACAGGATTTAACTCACTTAATGTGTGATGTTAAATATGCCCTAAAGCAACTTGATATGAGCGATCGCTTTATCATGGACAAAATTCTTCATGATATGCATATTAAAGACGAATCTCTCCTCAATCATCCTCGTATCTCCATCATTTTTCTCCTAAGAGATCCGGCGGAAACCTTGTCTAGCATGGTCAAGCTATGGGGCGAAACGGGAGATGATGGAGTCCAGCTCTATTCTGTAGAAGACTACACCCAATATTATTGCGATCGCCTCCGAAGCATCCAGCGCTATGCCGAGATCATGGAACATCCTAAGCGAGCATTTTTCCTCACCCATGCTCAGCTCATTCATCAAACAGATGCTGTTTTTCGAGCCCTAGAACAGCATCTATCTCTAAAATTTCCCCTTTCTGAACAGTATGAAAAAACGCCGGTAACTGGACAGAGAAAAGTGGGTGACTGGTCTGGAAATTTAGAATCTGGAACCATTATTCGCAATCCTAAAAAAACACTCTATAACCTAGATCCACATCTTCTTGAGCGGGCCAATCAAGCCTTTCAAGACTGTTGTCAAACCTTAAGCCAGCGATGTACTAGCCTGCCCATATCCCAGGATGAATCGTGAGCCAGATGGTGAAACAAACCTCGAAGACCTCCCCCAACCCCTTTGCCAGAGAGGTAGAAGGGCTTTGAAACCACCTTTCGTCCAACTTTTGTCCCTTTGTGAGATGAGCTGATGTCAAACGTGCCTATTGACTGCGATCGCCCCCCTCGGGTCTCGGTCATTTTGCCGGTTTACAACTCCGAACGCTACCTAGCTGAAGCAATTGAGAGTATCTTGTCCCAAACCTTTGAGGACTTTGAGCTGTGGATCGGTGATGACTGTTCTAGCGATCGCTCCCTCGCCATCCTCCAAACCTATGCCGCCCAAGATGCCCGCATCCATGTGCTGGCTAACCCCACCAATCTAGGGGTTTCGGCTACCCGCAATCGCCTCCAGGCCCAAGCCCAAGGCGAGTTCATTGCCGTCATGGATGCCGATGACATCGCCCTGCCCGATCGCTTTAGCCAGCAGGTCAGCTTCCTCCATGACCATCCAGAGGTGGTCTGTGTGGGTGGTAACCATGCCCTGATCGATGCTGAGGGTCGCCTGCTCACCTACCTGGCCCTCCCCCCAGACAATGAGGCGATTCAACAATCTGCCCTCGCCGGCCATGGCAGTATTTGCCATCCCTGTGCCATGATGCGTCGCAGCACCCTGCAGGAGATTGGCGGCTATGACGAATCGCTGAAAAGCGCCTTAGATTTAGACCTGTGGCTGCGGCTGGGGGAAGTGGGGCATCTGGCCAATCTGCAAACCGTTGTGCTGCACTATCGGCTCCATGCCCATTCCATTAGCGAAACGCGCAGTACGGAACAGCGGCACAATGCGCGGCGGGTTTGCGAACGCGCTTGGCAGCGGCGCGGCATCGAGGGCAAGTTTGAAGCGGGCTATGCCTGGCGACCCACCGCCGATCCTGAGTCCCAGCATCACTTTATGCTCAAGTATGGCTGGTGGGCCTTCAATAGCCGCCAGCGCCAAACTGCCTTGGTCTATGGGTGGCGGGCGATCAAGCTACGTCCCTTCCAGACCGATGGCTGGATACTCTTGGGCTGTGCGATCGCCAAGCCAATGCCGTCCCTGGAGGAACCTTAGCTGTCCTCTAGGAGACCTTTGGAAAAAGAGTCCGTTCATTCACCCAGTAGGAGAGCGATCGCACCATGCAGACTTTGGAACTACCACCACCGCTCGTTAGCGTGATTATTCCGATGTATAACGCCGAGGGCTATATTACTCAGGCGCTGCAGTCGGTGCTGCAAGAAACCACGATTCCCTTGGAGGTGGTTGTGGTCAACGATCGCTCTAGCGATCGCTCCCTAGAACGAGTGCAGGCGATTCAAGATGCGCGATTGCGGGTCGTCAACGGTGCTAAGGCGGGCATTTCCACCACCATGAACCTAGGACTAGCGGCGGCCCGGGGCGCGATCATCATGCGCTGTGATGCCGATGATCTGTTTACGCCTGGACGCATTGCCTCCCAAGCCAACTGGCTGCAGCAGCATCCAGACTATGGCGCGGTTTGTGGTAGCTACGACATCATTGCGCCCAACGGCTCCTTTGTCCTGCAGCACGACACCGGCAGCACGCCGGAAGAGGTGACCGATGAACTTCAGCAAGGCATCACCCGCACCCACCTCTGCACCTTCGCCATCCGCACGGACACCCTACGACTCCTGGGCGGGTTTCGTCCCTACTTCGAAACCGGCGAAGACATTGACCTGCAGCTTCGTCTGACCGACATTTGCCGGGTGTTTTACCAGATCGAGTCTCGCTATTGCTACCGCCTGCACAACGACTCCATTACCCACGTGATCCCTTCCGAGCGACGGGTCTTTTTTGATCGGATCGCCCGCACCTTCCAGCAGCAGCGCCAGCATCAAGGGCAGGATGATCTGCAACGTGGCATCTTTCCGCCTATTCCCCAAGGTTCCGAGTCGCGATCCTATTCGTCCAATGAACAAATTCAGGGATTTCTACAGGGTCGAGCCTGGCAGGCTCTCAGCCAAGGACAGCGGCGGAATGCCTTGAAGCTAGGGGTGCGATCGCTCCTGGCCAATCCTGGCCATCTGCCCACCTGGAGCAACTTTTTGGTCTTACTGGCCAAACTGCCCACCCAGAAAGCACCGTCGGCACCCGCTCCCCCCAGTCCACCCATGGACGAAGCCCCCCAGCCCCCAGCCAAACCGGTTACATCCGAGGTTGACCGAGATGGATGATAGCGATCGCGCCTTCTTGGGCAACTTGAGGGTAGATTTACGGATCTGCTACCGTTGAGCCTTAGTATCTTGCAGCCAAGGAGCTAGATTTGGTCGTTCTGACATACCTATGCTGGGCGATCGCCCTGATCGTCTGCATTCCAGTTCTCACCTTCACCCTTGAATGTTGGCTAGCCATGCTGCCGGGGCGATCGCCCGCCCCGTTGGCCCATGCACCACGATTGGCGGTGTTGATTCCAGCGCACAACGAGGCTCTGGTCATTCAAGACACCCTGGCCGCACTGATGCCCCAACTGGTAGAGGGCGATCGCCTGATCGTCATTGCCGATAACTGCAGCGATGACACTGCCGCCATCGCTCGCTCGGCGGGAGCCACGGTGCTCGAACGCCAGAATCGGGATCAGCGGGGCAAGGGCTATGCCCTAGATTTTGGGCTGCGCTCCCTAGATGCGGATCCGCCCGACATTGTGGTGATGGTGGATGCCGACTGCACCCTACTGCCCGGAGCCCTGCGCACCATCGCCCAGCAGGCCGCCCAGTCCCAGCGCCCGGTACAGGCTTTGTATTTGATGGAGCAACCGCCCGATCCCAGCGCCAAGGATTCGGTGTCGGCTCTGGCCTTTATGGTGAAGAATCGGGTGCGGCCGCGAGGTTTGCAGCGCTTGGGCTTGCCCTGCCTGCTCACCGGCACCGGCATGGCCTTTCCCTGGGAGATGATTCGGCAATCGCCCTTGGCCAGCGGCAACATTGTGGAAGATATGCAGTTGGGTTTAGACCTAGCGATCGCCGGTGCGCCGCCCCAGTTTTGCGAAACGGCCCGGGTGATCGGTCGCTTGCCCCAGCAGGATCAGGCCGCCACCAGCCAACGCACCCGCTGGGAACATGGCCATTTGCAAACCTTGGTGACCCAAGTTCCCCGGTTGTTGACCACAGCGATCGCCCGGCAGCGCCTTGGTGCCTTGGCCCTAGCGTTGGACTTGGCCGTGCCACCCCTGTCGCTGTTGGTGATGCTGTGGGGTGCGGCGATGGTGGGGGCGATCGCCGCTGGCTGGCTGGGTGTGTCGTGGGCGATCGCGGGCTTTTTGGGTCTGCAGGGCCTGCTGCTGCTATCGGCGGTGATGCTGGCTTGGGCTCGCTTTGGGCGATCGATCCTTTCCCTAGGACAGTTACTCTCGATTCCCCTCTACGTGCTCTGGAAAATCCCCATGTATATTGCCTTCATCGTCCGACCCCAGCGGCAGTGGGTGCGCACGGAACGAGATCCTGCCCCGCCGCCGAAGGCCGATCGTGCGCCCTAGTATCCCAAACCGTCCTTAATCCCTACATCTCTACGGAAACTTTACGAACCATCTGAAGGTTTACAAAAACTCGTGGGAATACTGAGATGGGCTAGGCCTCAACCCTGCCAAACCGGGAATTCATAAGGAGGTTTTCATGCAGATCATTCCCACAGACATCCCCGATGTGCTGATTTTAGAACCGAAGGTGTTTGGGGACGATCGCGGCTTCTTCATGGAAAGTTTTAACCGGCGTACCTTTGCCGATAAAACTGGGCTCGATCTCGATTTTGTCCAAGATAATCACTCTCGCTCCGTCAAGCATGTGCTGCGCGGTCTGCATTATCAAGTGCAGCAGCCCCAGGGTAAGCTGGTGCGGGCGGCGATGGGCAGCATTCTCGATGTGGCGGTGGATATGCGGAAAAGCTCCCCCACCTTTGGTAACTGGGTCAGTTGTGAACTCAGTGCGGACAATAAACGCCAGCTTTGGGTGCCCCCCGGCTTTGCCCATGGCTTTCTGGTGCTTTCTGACAGCGCCGACGTGCTCTACAAAGCCACCGACTACTACGCACCCCAGCACGAGCGATCGCTCCTTTGGAATGACCCCGACGTGGGCATCCTCTGGCCCCTCACGGCCGACCCGATCCTGTCGAGCAAAGACCAAGCGGGTCAATCCTTCAAAACAGCCGAGGTGTACGCCTAATGCGGATTCTACTCACGGGTATCGATGGTCAACTGGGCAGCGAACTCCAGCCTATTCTCTCCACCCTCAGCGATGTAACCGCCCTAGGGCGATCGCGCCTGGATCTCAGCCAGCCTGACCAAATCCGGCAGGTGATGCAGGCGATCCGGCCCGATGTGGTCGTCAATGCTGCGGCCTATACCGGCGTAGACACCGCCGAGCGGGAAATGGATCGAGCGATCGCCATCAACGGCACCGCGCCCACAATTTTGGCGGAAGAGGCGCAAAAACTCGGCAGTTCCATCATCCACGTCTCCACCGACTATGTGTTTGACGGCAGCAAAAATACCCCCTACCTAGAAGACGATCCCACCGGCCCCAAGGGAGCCTATGGGCAATCCAAGCTGGCTGGAGAGCTGGGCGTGAGCAATAATTGCGATCGCCACCTGATTGTACGCACTGCCTGGGTCTACGGTGCCGGCGGCAAGGGCAATTTTGTCAAAACTATGCTGCGCCTTGGGGCCGAGCGCGAAGAACTGCGGGTGGTCATGGATCAGGTCGGCTGCCCAACCTGGACGGGAGACTTGGCCCAAGCGATCGCCCAGTTGATTCCCTACCTCTGCGCCCCCAGCCCCACCACCGGCATCCTCCACTACACCAACAGCGGAGCCATTAGCTGGTATGACTTCGCCGTGGCGATCGTTGAAGAAGCCGCCGCCCTTGGATTTCCCCTCACCCTCAAACGGGTGGTGCCGATTACCACTGCTGACTATCCCACCCCGGCCCAGCGGCCTGCCTACTCGGTGCTGTCCGGTCAGAAAGCCGCCGACATCCTAGGGCATCCCGCTCCCCATTGGCGGGCCAGCCTGCGGAAACTGCTGCATGACCTAGCACCCGTGACCGCCTCTGCTCGTTGAATTCAGTCCTTCACCCATAGCACTCCCATGAAAGCAATTATCTTATCTGGTGGCAAAGGAACCCGTTTGCGTCCTCTTACCTATACTGGGGCGAAGCAACTGGTACCCGTAGCTAATAAACCGATTCTCTGGTACGGGATTGAGGACATTGTCGCCGCTGGCATTACTGAGATCGGCATCATTATTAGCCCAGAAACCGGCGGCGAAGTGCAGGCTAAAACCGGGAATGGCGATCGCTTTGGAGCCAACATTACCTACATTTTGCAAGAGGAACCGGCAGGGCTCGCCCATGCGGTGAAAATTGCCCAGCCGTTTCTCGGCGATTCGCCCTTCGTCATGTACCTGGGCGATAACCTGGTGCAGAGCGACTTGAACCTCTTTATTGACGCCTTCAAAGCTCGCCAGCTCGACGCCCTCACTCTGCTCTGTGAGGTGCCCAATCCCACCGCCTTTGGGGTCGCCAAAATTGACGACGAGGGGCGGGTGTTGGCCTTGGTGGAAAAACCGAAGGTGCCGCCCTCCAACTTAGCTCTGGTGGGCATTTATCTATTTGCGCCGAGTATTCATGAAGCGATCGCCCATATCCAACCCTCGGCTCGGGGCGAGCTAGAAATCACCGACGCCATCCAATATCTGATCGACCATCAGCAAAAGGTGGAAGCCCGCCGCATTCAAGGCTGGTGGCTAGATACCGGGAAAAAAGATGATTTGCTAGAAGCCAACCGGGTGATTCTCGACACCTGCTTGCAATCCTCCGTGAATGGCGAGGTGGATGATAAGAGCCAGATTATTGGGCGGGTGAGTATTGGCAAACAGTCCAAAATTATCAATTCCACCATTCGCGGCCCGGTGATTATCGGGGACAACTGCCATATCGAAAATTGCTTTATTGGCCCCTACAGCAGCATTGCCAACGAGGTATCGCTGATTGAAGCCGATATTGAACATAGCGTCTTGCTGAAGGGTGCCAGCATCACCGGCATTCATCACCGAATTGTAGACAGCCTGATTGGTCAGCGGGCCCAGCTCAAAGAAGCGCCTCAGCGTCCCAAGGCTTTGCGGTTCATGATCGGCGACGATTCTAAGATTGAGGTGATGTAGGGTATCCCAGATCCCAGACCCTCCCAACCACACGCCTAGCAACCCTAGATGCCTGAGTTGCCCACCGTTCCGCCCCATACTTTGATGCAAGAGGCACCTGCTCATGCCTGAGACCGCAGATTACAAATCCCTCAACGTTTTATTGATCATCGAGTCCTGTAACCCGGATTGGTCATCGGTTCCCTTAGTGGGATACAACTTTTTCCGAGAGATCAATCAACGGGTGAACGCCACCCTGGTCACCCATGCGCGCAACCGCGATGCTATGCAAAAACGGGGCCATCAAAACGTTGTTTATATCGAAGAAAGTCGAGGCATTCAGCTTTACTTTGGTTTAGTTGGGCCGATCGCTTCCAAGATTTGGCCGCTGTTTCATGCCCTCACCTATCCGGTCTACGAAGAATTTAACCGCCGGGTCTACCAGCAATTCAAAGACAGCGTGGTGGCGGGAGACTACGACCTGGTGCATGTGATCACCCCGATGATTCCTCGCTATCCGGTCAAACTTAGCCAAGTGTGCGATCGCACCCCGTTTCTCTACGGCCCCGTCAATGGCGGCGTTCCGTTTCCCAAAAACTTTGAAGCGATCGCCCGCAAGGAACATGCCTACCTAAATTTTCTTCGAGATCTAGGAGAACTGCTCCTGCCCGGCTATGAAGATACCTATCGCCGCGCCGACAAAATCCTTGCTGGATCAACCTATACCTTAGACATGCTGCAGGAGAAATTTGATCTTCCCAGCGATCGCATTCATCTGTTCTACGAAAATGGCATCGAGCAAAAGTTTTTAGATGCCGCTGAGGATCGCCCCGTCCATGACAAAATTGAGCTAATTTTTGTGGGGCGCTTAGTGCCCTATAAAGGAGCCGATATGTTGGTCGATGCGATCGCTCAACTAGAACCCGAGGTGCGCGATCGCATTCACCTAACCATTGTGGGAGATGGCCAAGAGCGATCGCCCCTTGAGGAACAAACCCAGCAGTTAAACCTCACATCAGCGATTACCTTTACCGGCTGGGTGCAGCAACAGGAAACCCTCGACTATTACCGCAAGTCTGACCTCTTTTGTTTCCCCTCTATTCGTGAATTTGGCGGTGCGGTTGTTATGGAGGCCATGGCCTGCGGCCTGCCTTGCATTGTGGTGAATAACGGCGGCATTGGTGAATATGTAACGGCAGAAACTGGCTTCAAAATTGAGCCCCTGTCCCGTGACCACATTGTCCAAGAAATGGCAGTTCACATCACCCAACTGGTGAAGGATGAAGCCCTACGTCGAACCATGTCGAAAACAGCTACGGAGCAGGCTAAACAATTTGAATGGGGACAAAAAGCCCTAACAATGATGGCTATTTATGATGAGCTGGTCAGCCCATCTCCGGTTCCTAAACTGGATGTTGCTACAGGTTAATAGCCTCTCAATCTAGCTGATAAACTAGGTTTAAACTATCTTGAAAGTCCGGTTTTCTAACCAGTTTTTGAAGGCTTCTCCCCTAGCTCTTGAGTCAAACTTAGTCAACAAGCACAACGTTGTTTCAATAGCTGCTTTTATGGATCAAAACTTATGTGATAACTAGAAGAACATCTAAGCGATCGCCTTCGTCTTAATCAGAAACCAGGCATCTATCCTAGTCTCAGTCTAGTCATCCATAGGAGTTTTCCATTTGTGAATCAGCAACCCTTATCTTGGGGATTATTAGTCTGTACCTATAAGCGAGAGAAAATATTGCCTCTGTGTATTCAGTGCGCCCTATCGCAATCTCGTCCCCCCACAGAAATCATCATTGTAGATGGAAGCCCCTATTGGCAAAAAACGCAGCAATCTATACTAGAAACCTTCGCTCATCAAGCACCTGATATTCAATGGACTTATGTTGAAGCTGAAAAACGTGGGCTCACACTTCAGCGTAATCAAGCGATTCAATTAGCAACGGCGGATATTGTTTTTCTGATTGATGATGACTCTCTCATGTATCCCACCTGCGCTGAGGACGTCATGAACATCTACGAACTAGACTCCCAATCGATAATTCAAGGAGTACAGCCAGCCGCTGCCCATGCTCCCCCTTCTGGGATTTTCATTGATGATAAACCCAAGGAAACGGGTATGAATCCAGAGGCAAAATCTCTCCGGAATGGACGATTTAGTAAGCTCAAACATTTCCTGTGGACGCATATTTTTCTCATGTCGAGTGAGCATTTATTTGTCCCCTATACTGGCTCTTTTCCTGCTCAATCGTTTCCAAGTTTTCCTGAGGATCACGTTTCTATATTTCCCGTGAAACTTTTCCAGGGATTTCGCATGACCTACCGCCGAGAAACGATTGCTAAAGTAAAGTTTGAACCTGCCTTGCTTTACTATGCAGCCGGAGAAGATCTAGATGCTAGCTATCGAGTTTCATTGCATGGAGCTTTGGTGGAAGCGCCCCAGGCAGCTATCCATCATTTCGAAAGCAAATCAGGTCGTCTCCGACGATTTCAGGTGACCATTCTATCGGTTCTCAACCAAGCTATCTGTATTAAGAAACATGCCTCAAATGCGTCCAAAGTTCACTCAAAGTTCTATGTTTTAATGGTTAGACGGATCCTGGCAGAACTCTGCAAGGATATTCTCAGCAAACGCTTTTCACTACCTCAGGTTCGGGGATTATTAGTTGGCTTAGCCTACTCGTTTAAAGTGTTTTCCATGTCCGTTCAGGATTTAGAAGACTGGTATCCGCAGTTTCAAAAATCTCTCACCCAAGCCTAGATATGTGTTGGGCAGATCGCTTCATGGAACAAGCTGTTGGGCAAGCACTTTAACTATTAGGTTGCATTTCGTTTGGTAGACCGCTCTTTATTTGTAACGTACCCTGTAGGACTCAGCCAGGATTATGGAAAACATGCAGCGACGACTTTTGATCACGGGTGGGGCTGGTTTCATCGGATCGAACTTTGTCCATCATTGGTGTGAAACCTATCCCAGCGATCGCGTGGTGGTGCTGGATGCGCTCACCTATGCCGGCAATCGGGCTACGCTGAATGACCTTGATAGCCATGACAATTTTCGGTTTGTGCAGGGGGATATTTGCGATCGCCCCATGGTGGATCAACTATTGGCTGAAGAGCAAATCAACACCGTTGCCCACTTCGCCGCTGAATCCCATGTGGATCGCTCGATTCTGGGCCCCGATGCCTTCATTCGCACCAATGTCGTCGGCACCTTCACGCTGCTCGAAGCCTTTCGCCATCATTGGACAGGTCGCGGCCAGCTAGAGAGCGATCGCTTCCTGCATGTTTCCACCGATGAAGTCTATGGCAGCTTAGAGGCGGATGATCCCGCCTTTAGCGAAACCACCCCCTACGCGCCCAACAGCCCCTACTCTGCCTCCAAAGCTGGCAGCGATCACCTAGCCCGGGCCTACTTCCACACCTATGGCATGCCCACGCTGGTCACCAACTGTTCCAATAACTACGGCCCCTACCACTTCCCCGAAAAGCTCATTCCCCTGATGTGCATCAACATCCTGCTGGGTAAGCCGCTGCCGGTCTATGGTGATGGGCAAAATATTCGCGACTGGCTCTATGTGAAAGATCACTGCACTGCCCTAGATGTCGTCATCCACAAAGGCCAGACCGGCGAAACCTACAACGTTGGCGGCAATAACGAGGTCAAAAATATCGACCTCGTGCATATGCTCTGCGATTTGATGGACGATCTCGCGCCAAATCTACCCGTGCGCCCCTCTCGGCAACTGATCACCTTCGTGAAAGACCGAGCTGGCCACGATCGCCGCTATGCGATCGATGCCAACAAAATCAAAACCCAACTCGGCTGGACGCCCTCCGTCACCGTCGATGAAGGCCTACGCCAGACCATTGAATGGTTTCTTAGCCATGAGGAATGGTGGCAGCCCTTGCTATCTGAGGACTACCAAGCCTACTACCAAAAAGTCTACGCCTGAGCTCCCTAGCGGTAGGACGGGTTAGCGACAGCGTAACCCATCAAAGCTGACACAACTGGAAGCCCCTCACCCCAAAGCCCCTCTCCCAGAACGGGCGAGGGGCTTTGAACGTATGTGAACTTTTTGGTTTCCACAAGGATAGAAGGGGCTGGAAACCAGTAGGACGGGTAGCGATCGCGTAACCCGTCCCAGCGCCCACCTTACGAGAACATCTAGGCTCATTGGGTGGGTAACGTTAACGTCTCTTGAACAAGACATCTGACCGCCCAAAGGTGAACGGTCAGGGCACATCTATTCCTGACCGTTCAGCCGCTAGTACTCCTAGGCAGACATAACCCGCCTAGTTGCTAAGGCGGAAACCCTTGACTGTCTTGGAAGTCCTCTTCGTTCTTCTATCTTCGTTCTTCTGTCTTGCGTTACTAGTCTTCCAAACAGCGCAGCATCCGCACCGTCGCCGCCGTGGCGTAGTTACGTAGCGCCGCTTCGTCGGGGCTGAACCGTTGCCCAGTTTCGTTGAGCGGTGAAGCAACACCGCAGTAGGTAGACATCTGGGTAATCAAGCTTGAGCCCCAATGCCCGGAGATATCGGTAAAGCTCGTCGCCGCCGTATTGCCAACTAGCGTAGGATCGTCACCTTGGAGCGTTTGCCCATATTCAGCCGCACGGCGCAACACTGCCATCAGCTCAGCCCGTGTCACTGGTTGCCCAGGACGGAAGCTACCGTCTTGATAGCCACTAATAATGTTGTTATCGCGGGCAAATTGAATCTTAGCTGCACTCCAGCGAGACGCACCCACATCTCGATAGGGGTTGCTACCTACCTGAGTCGGCAGCGCCAAATTCACATCGGGCAACGTATCGAGTGCCTCAATCACAATGGAGACCAACTGTTCACGGGTCAAGGAAGCGCGAGGACGGAAGGTGTTGTCTTCCAAAAATCCTGAAATAAACCCACGCTCAACCGCAAGCTGAATATCCGCTGCATAAATATCTCCAGCAATATCACTGAAGGCAGGGGTCGTGGGTGGTGTCACGACCGGCGGTGTGGTCGGTGGCGTCGTAGGAGGTGTCGTAGGAGGCGTAGTCGGTGGTGTTACAACTGGCGGTGTCACAACCGGCGGTGTGGTGGGCGTGGTCGGTGGTGCAGTATCCCGAGTGATGTAGACATGCCCCAAGGTGCGTCCTTCATAGGTGCGCTTCGCAAACCGCCAGCCAGGATCGAGGGTAATTTTGGCAAAGTCGGTGGTGACGCCATTGGCGCGGCCAAGTTCATATTCTTGGCCCGCCGAACGACTGAAGGGCACGCCCACCAGCACCATATCTCCACCCCGACGCACCACCCGCAGGCTGTACTGAACGCCCAAGTCTTCCCCGGCAATACGAATCGAATAGCCGTTACTATCGGTGCTGCGACCACAGATACCCGTAAAATCAAACGTCAGCAGGAGAGGATCGATAATCGTGGGATTGCTGCCCTGCTCGTTCCAACATTGACGCGTTGTGGACACTTGCTCAACAATCAGCAACTGGTGAGAACTACCGCCGCCAATGGGAGAAGCGATCGCCACAAAGCGGCTTTGATCAACTTCCTGCTGTCCAAAAATAGACGCTAAGGCAGGGGCAGACATCAGCAGCGTGCCTGCCATAGTGCCGGCAATGGCTGTAACTGTGGAGATGCGATGAAGAAGGGATTTTATAGCCATAACTAAACCATTACAAATTAGCGGATGAATAGAAGGGATGCTCGTCTGAACTAGGTGATCTGACTTAGGCGATCTAACTTAGGCGATCTGACTTAGGCACATCGAGAGATACTTGCTTACCCCGACGCCTATTGGCCTCTTCTATCGTTAGGAAGAACAGCTTGATGATGATTGCATGGGCTCCTGCGATGCTGATAACCATAGGGTGAACAGTTCTCTCCGCTAAGCATGGCCAAGCATGATGGTAGCGGGAGTATCTAGCAGACAGAATCAATCATAGGCGTTGGAAATCGCCCTTAACCATCACAAACAGCATAGATTTATCATCTCACTATTCTCGATCATCCGTAATCTCCCGCAATCTCCTGCAATCCGATGAGGGATAGGCCGGCAAAAATTCCCCTGGGTTACGCCAAGGGAATGACCGTGATTAGACGATGGATTGGGGGAGCGATCGCCCCCCATCACCACCTAAAATTCCATAGCATCCATACTGATGATCTGATTATTGCTGTTAAACAAGATAAACAGGTCGCGCGGGCCATTCTCAAACTGACCGGTCATAATCACTACCGGTGCATCGCCGGAGTTGTCCACCGTTGTGGCAACGGGGCCTTCATAAGCACCCGTACTAGCAATAAGATCGTTCCATTGCTGGGCTAGGCTTTCAGCGGTGAGGGTGGTGCGAATGGCCGGATCGTAGCTTTGCAGGGCAGTCGCGTAGTCACCACTCGCTAATGACTCAATAAACGTGTCAGCGATCGCTGTGACATCAGCACCTTGGGCTAAAACATTGGCCGCTGCAGCGTCCCCAGCAGGAGCGGTTTGGGCCTGAGCTGGAGCGATGCCACCTAGAAGAGCAGCAGCAATCACGATAACGGGCAAGTATCTTTTCATAACGTATGTCCTAAATGAATGAAGCGACTGAAAACCTAAATAGCTAGACGAAAAGGCGCTGGATTTGTGCCGCTGGCCAGAGCACGTCCTCTAAGCTGTTCAGGGCTTGACCCTTCGGAATAGATGGGTTGAGATGTCCCGATCGCCCTGGAAAAAGCGTGAATAGGGAACTATCCCAGTTTAGTCGTCTAGCTGTCCCAAAGACATCAACTTAGAGGTAGCCAAAAGCATAGGTTGATCAGCCTCACTAAGCAGCAGACATACTTCCTAAAGGATTCACCCCTACACCCAGCATTTCCGTAAACTATCCCGCACGTTTTCACGAACCTCCCTCACCCTTGGATTAAACCCATGGCCGATCAAGAACATCTCGACTTGCTCACCCAGAGCGTAGATGCCTGGAATGAATGGCGGCAAACCCTCCGCATTAAGCCGGATCTGAGCGGTGCCAAGTTAAGTGGGCTGGATTTACATATCGCGGATTTGATCAAGGCCAAGCTGGTGGAAGCGCAACTGGTGAAAACGAACCTGCGCGGTGCCTATCTGCGGGATGCGGATTTGAGTGAGGCGAATCTGCAACAGGCAGATTTAGAGGATGTGGATGCGGGCTGGTCAATTTTTATCCAAGCCAATCTACGGCGCGCTAAGCTATCGCGGGCCCAGCTCATCCAAGCCAATCTCAGTTGGGCTGATCTGCGGGAAGTGAACCTCACGGGGGCCAATCTCAGTTGGGCTGATCTCAGCAGCGTGCAGTGTACGGGTTCTATTTTGGTGGATACTGACCTTAGCCGTACCAAGCTGCAAAACAGCGCGCTCAACCTGTCTGACCTCAGCAATGCCAACTTGATTGAGGCTAACCTCAGTAATGCCAGTTTGGTTGGGGTAGATCTTGAGGAAGCCAACCTCAGCCGCAGCACCCTGGTAGGCTGTAATTTTACCGAAGCTTATCTGGTGGGCGCGAAGCTAAGCGGAGCCGATCTCACCGGCTGCTGCTTTCAAAACGCCGATCTCCAATATGCAGATTTCACCAACACCTGCATCGATCAGGTGATCTTCGACGGTGCCAATCTTAAGGGGGCAATTTTGCCAAAACCAGCGGCAGAGCCAGGGCGATCGCGCTAATCCCAATCAGCAACCCTACGGTAACGTGCGTTTGATGACGTTATCCGATCGCCCAACCCCCTAGATGCACCAGCCAGCTCTACGCCAACACCTGCGCCTGCTGACGATACCAATCGATGGTTTGCTGCAGGCCGTCGCGAAACGTCACCTGCGATCGAAAGCCAAAGGCTTGGGCGGCCCGCTGGGTGTCTAGACAGCGACGGGGCTGACCGTTGGGCTGATGATGTTCCCAAATTAGGTCGCCGGTAAAGCCCATCAGCTCACAGATCAATTCCACTAAGTCCTTAATGGAAATTTCCTCGCCGGTGCCGAGATTGACCGGATCTGGATGGCTGTAGTGTTGCGTACCCAGCACAATGCCCCGCGCTGCATCATCTGAATAGAGAAACTCGCGGGTGGGGCTACCATCCCCCCAGACAGGGATAGAGCGATCGCCCCGTTGTTGGGCTTCATGCACCTTGCGGATCAGAGCGGGAATCACATGGGAACTGCGGGGATCAAAATTGTCCTTGGGGCCGTACAAATTCACGGGCAGGAGATAGATGCCATCCAGGCCATACTGCTGGCGATAGGCTTGAAGCTGCACCAGCAGAGCTTTTTTGGCAATCCCGTAGGGGGCGTTGGTCTCTTCGGGATAGCCGTTCCACAGATCATCTTCCTGGAAGGGCACCGGCGTAAATTTGGGATAGGCGCAGATGGTGCCAACACAGACAAATTTTTCCACCCCAGCTTCATAGGCGGCATGGATGAGCTGGGTGCCCATCATTAAGTTGTCGTAGTAGAGCTCGGCGGGCTTTTCGCGGTTGAGGCCAATGCCGCCGACGTGGGCAGCCAGATGGATCACCACATCCTGCTGATCAACAGCGCGTTGGCAAGCCTCCCACTGGCGCAGATCACAATCTCGCGATCGCGGAATGGTGATGGTCTCAGCCGTGGCTCCCGCCTCGATCAGTTGGGCCACCACGGCCTGACCGAGGAAACCGGCACCACCGGTCACAAGAATGCGTTTCTGGCGAAGATCAAGGGTTGTCATAGTCTAGGCATAGTCTAGGTCTGGGGGTCTGCTGAGAACTAGTTGGCCAGGGGATCCTGGAGCGATCGCCGCACGGTGGCATAGTCTGAATCGCCGTTGGCGTTACTGTGGGCGTTACTGTTGCTCAGCCCGAGCACTTGCAGATCGGCATCCACCATAATCGCCACCAGTTGCTTAAAGGTGACTGACGGCTGCCAACCTAGCTGCTGCTTGGCTTTGGTTGGATCGCCCATTAACAGATCCACCTCCGAGGGCCGGAGGTAGCGATCGTCAAATTCTACATAATCTTCCCAGTTGAGATTGACATAGCGAAAGGCCAGGTTGAGGAAGTCGCGCACCGAGTGGGTTTCCCCCGTCGCCACCACATAATCATCGGGCTGGTCTTGCTGCAGCATCAGCCACATGGCCTGCACATAGTCCTTGGCATAGCCCCAGTCGCGTTTAGCATCCAGGTTTCCCAAGTACAGCTTGGACTGTTGCCCTGCCACAATACGGGCGATCGCTCGGGTGATCTTCCGGGTGACAAAGGTTTCGCCCCGCCGAGGCGACTCGTGGTTAAACAAAATGCCATTGCAGGCAAAAAGCTGATACGACTCACGATAGTTGATGGTTTGCCAATGGGCATAGACCTTGGCGCAGGCATAGGGACTGCGGGGATAGAAAGGCGTGGTTTCCCGCTGGGGCACCTCCTGTACTAGACCAAACATTTCCGATGAACCGGCTTGGTAAAACCGCACCTCAATGCCGGTACGCTGCTGATAGTCGCGAATGGCTTCTAGCAGGCGCAGCGTCCCCATGGCCACGGAGTCTACCGTATATTCTGGAGCGTCAAAGCTAATGCGCACATGGGATTGGGCTCCCAGGTTGTAGATCTCCACCGGCTTCACATCTTCCAGAATGCGGCGCAGGGTGGTGCCGTCGGTGAGATCGCCATAGTGCAGGAAGAGGCGAGCCTGCTGATCGTGGGGATCTTGGTAAATATGATCAATGCGATCGGTGTTAAATGTAGACGTGCGGCGGATAATGCCATGCACCTCATAGCCTTTGTCCAGCAACAGCTCACTGAGGTACGACCCATCTTGTCCAGTAATTCCGGTAATCAGGGCACGTTTTAGATTAGTCACCATTAATACTCCTAGCAATCTAAGCCATTCACCTCCCACCCCTGGACAACAGCCCACGTCATGGCGGTGCAACATATGAGGCAGTCTTGCATTGTACGCGGTGATCTGAACATCTTCAGCACAGGACAAGGTTCAATCCTGCACCTCTATAAGCATCTATGAGCACCTCAAGGTCATCTAATCCTCGTGCAGCACGTCTTCGATATGGGCGGTTGTGGGGTCATTCAGCTCAAAAATTCGGGATAGCGCCTCGCGGTTATCGGGGGTGAGCGATCGCCCCCCGGTTTCTAGCTGAGAAATTAATCCCTGGCTGAGCCCCGTGAGGGCTGCCAGTTTTCGTTGACTCCAGCCATAGCCCAGGCGCATCGCCTTAATTTGCCCTCCGGTGAGGCCGGTTTCGGGTTCCGGTTCGGGCTCCGGTCCCGGTTCCACAGAGGCAAGCTCGTCTGTATCATCCACCGTCATGGAGCTATCGTGCCAGTCTTCGAGGGGGGTAATCCAAAGCTGGGCCTGCAGCAGGCGATCAAAAAAGCCTCGGGGCCGACTCGGGCGCGATCGCCCCAACCCTAACGGCTGCAGCTCTGGCGGATAGGTTTCTGGATCAAAGTGAATACACCAATCACGAACCTGCAGCAGATGCAGGGTTTCATCCCAGAGGTTGGCAAAGCGTTTGCGGGATTGGCTGTCTTGCTTGGCCTGCTCAATCCGCTCTGTCCCAAAGGCCACATCCATGAGCATCATCACCGACATCGGTTCCTGGCGCTCTAGCCGAGTTTTAAACAGCAGCCACACCATCAGGCGAGCCGCCCCTTCCCGGTGCTGCCAAACGCTCATCACGTCCCGCAGGGAGGATTTGGACAGGGTGCTGTATTCACAGAGGGCATTTTTGTTGCGCCGCCCCTCTTCGTTGAGAAAATAGCGGGCCCAGAGCCCCGCCCGCACAATAAAGGTCACGCCAGAAAGTTCTTTGTTGCCAAACAGATCCTGCTGATAGTGGTAGCGCGTCCCCAACAAATGCCACAAGCGCCCTTCTTCAATGGTGAAGCCCTTCATGCGGCTTTGGGTGGGCCACGACACAAAGGTAGTGATTTTGCAGGGCTGCTTGGCAATTTCTTGAATCAGCGCCAATTTCTGCTGTTTATTCTTGTCCGTGCGCTTTTTCAGCCCCAGATATTCTTCAATCTGGCGATCGCTGATCACAAACTCTTGCTCCCAGGGGCGATCGATCTGGGTGGCGTGGGCCGCATAGATCAAATGCATACAGGCGGCGCGAATATCAAAGGTGTCAATCACCGCGAGGGCCGCGGCCCCTGCGAGGGTAGCGGGTGACTCGTCTTCAATCTGCTCCGTGACCCAAAAATGCACCGCCCCTTCGCCATTTTCCACATTGCGGGCATAGCGAAGTTTGCCCTTCGAATCGGCACCCCAGGGCAAATCCTTCCGCTGGGTGAGAATATTGCTGGCTTCCCAAATGGGCAGGGCCGAGGCCATGCGGGTGGTGGTTTTGCCGTTGGGAAACAGGTCGGGACTGGTTTGCAGGGCATCCGACGAGACATCAAAGCGATCGACCACTTCCACAGACGGCGCATTCACAGACGGCGGCTCCACAGGCAAAGCATTCCCAGGCTCATCCACAGATGGCGGATCCTCACAAGGCGGCTCTCCATCTGCAGGCCTGGGATCGGTGGATAGCTCCATCTGCACCGACTCAGGCGAGAGGGATGCTTCTGGGGGTGGAGAGGAGGAGTTACGTTTGCGAGGCATACGGTTTCCTTTAGCGTTCTGCCTGGCCGAGCGGCAATCGGTAAGGATTGCACCATTTGGACAAGATCGTCCCGCTTATACTGGGATGCAGGATTGAGATTCAGATCTAGACCTTAGATCGAGTCTCAGATCTAGAATTCAGTTGTCCCATGGTATCCGATCTGCCCCCAACTCGCCCAAGGGGCGATCGCTTTCCCCAGATCCCCGCTGTAGCTATCCCCAAGCCGATATGTCCTCCCAGCCGTTCCATTGGGTGATTCCCCAAGCTGATACCCATCCTGAAGCGATCGAGGTTTTACAGCGCTACCAAATCACCCACGAGTTTTATCAAGAAGCGCTCTATCGAGAGGTGCAGCATATCCAGGCCCAGGATTATCAGGCGTTGGCCAGCCAGCATCGCCAAGAGCTAGAGCAGCTTCGGCGAGATATTAACATCATGGGCTGGTTCAACCGTTGGCTCCAGCGGCGATCGCCTTAGATAAATCCGGGGGGCGATCGCTTTAGATAAATCCGGGGGGCGATCGCCCTAGACCTCAATCGCCCTAGACCTCAATTATCCTAAGACTCATGGGGCACTGGCTTTCCCTCACTAGCCTGGATCGACAAACCGCCAGCTTCTGAACCAGAAACGCCGGTTTTCATCCAAAGAGGTTCTTCGGCTGCCACCCTGGTAGAGCTTTGCTGCATGGGCCGATGACGATTGAGGGGCGAGTTGGCCACCACCCCCACCAGGGATATAGAATATTCCTGCAATTTTTCTAGGGCAATGTTCACGGCTGACTGCTTGGTGCGGCGCAGGGCCACCGCCATCAACACGCCATCCACATGGTCAGACAAAAACACCGTGTCCATGTAGTCGCGCAGGGGCGGAGCGTCGTAAATCACCACGTCAAACATCTCGGCTAAGCGATCGCTGACGGCTTCCATCCTAGGCGACCCCAACAGCTTAGGTGCATCCACCATCGTGCTGCCGGCCGTTAAGATGGAAAGATGCTCCGCCGTTGGTGCCGATCGGATCACCGCTTCTGGTTCAAAAGACGACTTGAGAAGGTCGCCTAGGCCCTTATCATTGGGCAGATCAAAAAACTCATGCAGCCTTGGATCTCGGAAATTAGCATCGACCAACAGCACTCGTTTTCCAGAGGATGCTAGGGTTTGGGCTAAATTAGCCGCAATCGTTGACGTGCCATCCCCCATCGTTGCAGAACAGACCGCTAGGGATTGAATCGTGCCACTTTTTTGAAACCGCAGCCCGGCAAACAATTCGCTAAAGGCTTCCTGAAACGCCACAATCGAGCTTTGCTCAGCGGGCCGTAGGGTAGACGACTCCGGCGAATAGAACAGGACTTGGTTGGCAAAGGGACAGGGAGGCACCACGGACAGGATCGGAGCGGGCATAGCGTCCTCGATATCCTCAACGTCGTGGTAGATATCGCGATATTTTTCAAGCAGCAGTGCCAGGGCAGCTCCCAACATCGCTCCGCCCATAATGCCCGCCAGCAAAATAATCGGGCTGGACGACTCGGGCATGGGGTCGCCGTTTTCATCTAAGGGCACCTGCGGCTCTGACAGCACTTCCCAAGGTACAGCGCTCTGAGCGGCTTCTAGGCTTAGGGTCTCCCGTTGGGAGAGCAGTTGATCCAGCGCCTGGGTGGTGATATCCAATTCTCGCTGAATTTCGTTGTATTCTCGGGCGATCGCTGGGAAATCTTGCACCCGGTCTTCCGCCGCCGACCGCAAACGCCCTAGCTCATCCTGCCGCACTTCCAATAGTTCAACTAGATTGGACGTATCAACCATCTGCTGAATCAAACCCAGGCGGATACTGTTTTGGAAAGCCTGCACTTCAGGATTACTCGACTCGCCGCCTAGGGCAGGGCCAATAATACTTTGGGCCGTTGAGTTCATGAGGCTAGCAATATTATCTTGCTGCTCCCGTAGCGCTTGAATGGTTGGGCTGGCCTCCGTAAAGCGGGCAGACTCGACGGCAATTTGGGCCTCTAGCTCGCGAAACTGGGTCAGCAGCGCCTGATAGCCTGGCTCTTCACTTAAGGTTGAAGCCGCGATCGCCTGATTGGGTGTGAGGTTGAGCTGCCGCTGTAGCGAAGCATAGTATTCGCGCTGCTCCCGCAACTCCTGAGCCGTTTCCACCTGCTGAGACACAATGCCCCGCAATTGTTCTGTGAGCTGAGCACTTTCGTTTTCAGGATCATTCACAAAAAAGCGCTGCTGGAGATCTTGCAGCCGATCTTGCAGCTCACTAGCGCGCTCTTCTAGGGTAGGAAGTTGGTCATTAATGAAGTTAATCCCTTCACCAATTCGGGTTTTCCGCTCTTGCAAACTATATTGCAGATACTTGGCAGCGGTTTCATCCAGCACCGTCTGCACCAAACCAGGATCATTGCCAAGAAAGGTCACTTCAATGATCTTGGTTTGGGGCGATCGCTCCACCAAGAGGTCGTTCTGGAGCTGAATATAGGCAAATTCTGGAAACTCCTCGCTGACCTGCTCGTAGATGGGCCATAGCATCGCCGGGCTTTTCAAAATCTCAAGCTGGGTGGGATAGTCAATTTCCTGGGCCCGGTTAATACCACCACCATTCCGCGTTAATGCCGATGGATCGACTAATCGAGCTTCCGCCGTCACCGGCTCCACCAGCAGCCGAAACCCTGCTTGGTAGGTGGGCACTGAGGAGGTACTTTTCACAAACGCAGCCCCCCCCAACAAAAGAGTGCTGCCAACCACAATCCAGAGATTGCGCTTGAGCATTCGAATGTAGGGGCCAAGCTTCAACCCGCCCTGGGGAGCGTCAGTATTTAGATCGTCGTAACCCGCTGGGGACTGCTGCATAATGGGCTATTTAAATTGCAAGGTCAACACGAGATAAACATGAAGGTGGTGGTCGATCACGGCTAGCAGTTGACGTCATCACGGGCGATCGCTGCCCTAGGCTACATCTGAATGCTAGCAATTTACAGTTTGACCTTCCAACCTGTTCCTCAATTCTTCAAATAAGAAGCATTCAACCTCTCATCGGTTAAGACTAGAAATCACCCTACCCACCATGGATCATGATGGATTGCACCCTACTTGTCTCACATCGCACCCTGAGTTTGAACAATACCTAAACAAGGCCTCAACAAAAATCTACCCTATCCCTGATCCCTCGGCTGATCATCAACCATACTTATAATCCAACATCTGGAAAGGGTTCACCTGGATCTGGATTATCTGGATCATCCGGATCAAACGGATCATCATCGTCGTCGTCATCGTCATCGTCATCGTCGTTATTCTGATCATTATTGTCATTAGTATCGAGACGATCGCGCACATCTAAAACGCCATCCAGCAGACCAAATACGTTGCGAATCGGGGCTGTTACAAACTCGATGCCATCAAAAATTCCAGCCAAGGTCGAACGCCGCACCACCACAATGTCGTTATTGCGCAGGGACGGATTGGTCTCTTCATTGACTGGGTCAGAGAAGTCAATGGACACCCGCCGCCGCTCAACGCTTCCGTCCAAATTAACGCGGATGAGGTCTACCCGACCGGCGCGGTTGCTCACCCGTCCGCCCGCCGCCAGCAAAGCTTGGTTGAGAGATGAATTGGGAGGCAACTCTATGGCTCCGGGGGTTTCAACTTCTCCAACCACATAGGTATTGATCAACAGCGGTGAGAAATTGGCTGTGGCAATTTCCCCAAGTTCTTCTTGATTGATATCAGACACCCGCGGCACTAACACGGTGTCTCCATCTCGCAGGGTAATGTCTTGGGGCAGGCTCCCGGTCTGCAAAAACTCCCAGAGGTTCACTTCAATGGTGCTTTCCTCACCGGGCAAGGTCTGACCTCGGCGAATTTCAATGTTGCGGATATTGGCGAGCTGGGTGATGCCTCCGGCCTGCTGAATGGCATTGATGGCGGTGGCCCACTGGCTGATGCCGTCACCCAAGTCTGTGGTTGCACCGGCCTCTGGGCTAATGGTGTAGGAGCCTGGCCGGGTCACTTCTCCCACCACACTCACCCGCAGCGGACGAGGTTGCACTAGGGCAACAACAATCAGCGGATCGCGAATGAACTGGGCATAGATCTGTTCTAGGTAGGTGCCAGCACTCGATATCGTTTGTCCTTCTAAGTAAACCGACCCAACCCAAGGCAGGTTAATGGAACCGTCTACGCCGATGACATATTCCCCGTCGCTAAATTCCGGGACATCAAAAATATTGAGGGTGATGGTATCGCCGGTGCCCAAAATATAGGGAAAGGAGGAGGAGCGGGGCAGGGAGAAGCTCCGATCGTCGGTTCTCACGAAGGGAAAGCGCGGGTCAACGCCGGGAGTGGCCGGGGATACCGGAGCAGGCGTGGGTTGAACCGGCTGATTTGGGAGCGGTGCCGTCTCGATGGGAACCCGTTGGGAAGCATCTGGTTCAGACGGGCTTGGGGTGATCAAGGGCAGGCGATCGCTGCTCTGGGCGGTGGGAGTAGCTTGGGCTAGGCGATCGCTTAAGCGATCAACCTCAGATAGACGAGTGTTGGATAGATCTGCCTCGGCAAGGTCGTTATCAGGATGATGAAGCTCGGATAACGGTGCCAAGTCAGACGGTGCCAAGTCAGACGGCGTCATCTCGGGCAGCGTTTGATCGGGAGCTGCGTCTAGGACAGCATCCCTAGACAAACCATCCGGCTCCAGCACAGGCAAGCGATCGCTTTGGGCCACGCTGGCCGTTGCCATCAGTGCGGTCATGAGTGATGCCGTCAACCCCACCGACAGCCCCATCAAAACCAACAGTCCTTGATTAAGTGTCTGGTTAGCCCTTGGGTCACCAGGCATTGCTTTGTGGATCGTGACCATAGTCCCTAAACAATAGTCCTTAAACAATAGAGGTTAAATGCAGGCTCAGTGGTGAATGGGTGTGACCAGTATTTTACATAGACCACTGGCAATCGTTGGATAATCACCCCTATCTTTACTAACGTTTTATATAACGATTATGTTTCTGAAACAGTCACCACGCTGATCAATCCATAGTCCTGAACGTCAGAACCGGCTAGCCAGCCCCATTCACCCTCTCAGTTGACCTAATCGCACCTACCGTAACCTTTCCACAAGTAAACTGTCATCTGTAGAGCACCGTGCAACTGAATCTGAGAACCACCAAATCCTTTGCATTGTATAGGATAGAGCGATCGCACCTCCGTAGATTCAACAGCGCCTGGTCAACTTCCGTCTATGCTTGAGCAGTTCAAGGATAGTCTGGGTACTATGAAACTGATTTACCCCCCAAATCTGGCAGTTTCTAACCACTCGGTGTTACGTTGAACCTGGCATGAGCCTTGCATCTACTATCCCACCACCCAAGTGTCATCCCCCATCAGGAGGGTCAAACCCGCCCACAAGAGCGTCCATCTGCTCTCGTACTAGGGTGAAGGACGTGGGAAATACGGACAATCTGTTGATCGACCGTCCCTTCCATCAGATTGCACACCTAGCTCTGCCGCTTTCAAACGTCGATGGTCAACATCGATGGTATCTGTCGATAGTGTCTGCTGAATTGTCTACTGAGTTCATGAACTATGCTCGTGATGTCGATGGCGATCGCCTATCTTATCAATCAATATCCTAAGGTTAGCCATAGTTTTATTCGCCGCGAAATTCAGGGAGTTGAAGCCTGCGGTATCAGTGTATACAGGTTTTCAGTCCGATCGCGCAGCGACGAGCTAGTTGATGAAACAGATAAAGCTGAACTCCAAAAAACTGAGGTGATTCTTCAGGTAGGGCTGGTCGGCTTGATGCTGGCCATGGGCAAGGTGGCCCTATCTCGACCCACGAAGTGGTTAAGCGCCCTGCGGCTAGCGGTGCAGGTGGGCTGGAACTCTGAGCGAGGTCTGTTGCTGCACATCATCTATTTGGCGGAAGCCTGCGTGCTGCTGGGCAAATTGGCGCGTACCCCGGTCACCCATGTTCATTCCCATTTCGGCACCAATTCCACCACCGTCGCCATGCTCTGCCATGCCCTAGGCGGGCCACCCTATAGTTTTACCGTCCATGGCCCTGAGGAGTTTGACAAGGTGAAGGCGATCGCCCTCCCAGAAAAAATTCGCCGGGCTGCTTTTGTCGTCGCCATCAGCTCCTACGGCCGCAGCCAGCTCTATCGCTGGTGTTCGGCAGACGACTGGGCCAAAATTCACATTGTGCATTGTGGCGTAGACGATTACTTCTTGAACCCAGCCACCACGCCCATTCCCGCCGCCCCCAATCTTGTCTGCGTAGCGCGGCTGAGCGAACAAAAAGGGCACCTGCTGCTGTTAGAAGCTGTTCACCGCTTAGCTCAAGCCGGGCAAGAGTTTCACCTCACGCTTGTGGGGGACGGGGAGCTGCGATCGCAGCTTGAGGCCAAGATTCAGGATTACCAGCTCCAGTCCTACATCACCATCACAGGATGGGCCAGCAGCGCCGAGGTACAGCGCCATATTTTGAATAGCCGAGCCTTTATCCTGCCGAGCTTTGCGGAAGGGCTACCGGTCGTGATCATGGAGGCCCTTGCCCTACACCGCCCGGTTCTCAGCACCTACGTGGCTGGTATCCCTGAGCTGATTGAGCCCGGCGTCTGCGGCTGGCTAATTCCGCCCGGCTCCGTGGATGCCCTCGCCGACAGCTTAAAAACGGTCTTGCACACATCCCCAGAAGACCTCACCCGCCTAGGCGACGCTGGAGCCCAACGCGTCCAAGTGCAGCACAATGCCCATACGGAAGCCCATAAGCTCACCCAGCTCTTTGCCAAGCCCAAGTAGCATCCCCAAGGCGATCGCTCCCCCTCAAGCTTCGGCTACTCCTGGGTAATACCCGTCCTTCCAGCCACCATCATTCACCCCTTTTTTCCTAACTACTATGCCCTCCCTCAAATCCCTAGCCCTCAAAGGTGCCATTTGGACCTTCGCCGCCTATGGCTTCAGCCAAGGCATTCGGCTAGCTAGCAACCTAATTCTCACCCGTTTGCTGCTCCCCGAATTCTTTGGCTTAATGGCGCTGGTCTACACCTTCATCGGCGGACTCACCCTCTTCTCAGATATTGGGATTGGCCCCAGCGTCATTCAAAATCGACGCGGCAACGAACCCGACTTCCTCAACACCGCCTGGACAGCCCAAATTATTCGGGGGTTTGGTCTATGGCTCTGCTGTTTGATCATCGCTTGGCCCGTCGCCGCGCTGTATGAAGAACCTCGCCTGCTCTGGCTGGTTCCCGTCATCGGCTTCACCATGGTCTTAGGCGGTCTAGAATCCATGGCCAACTACACTCTCAGCCGAGAGGTTGCCATGGGGAAACTGGCGCTCTTTGAAATTAGTACTCAGTTAATCGGTACGGCCGTCACGGTGATTTGGGCATGGTTTGATCCCACCGTTTGGGCCTTAGCCGGTGGATCGCTGGTGGCTTGGAGTCTGCGGTTAATCATTAGCCACACCCTTCTACCCCAAGTCACACCCAGCCGCCTAAAGTGGGATAAAGACGCCATCAAAGAGATTATTTCCTTTGGCAAATGGATTTTTCTATCCACCGCTATGATGTTCCTCTCCACCCAGTCTGACCGTCTCCTGCTGGGTAAATTCCTCTCGTTAGAGTTTCTAGGTATCTACAGCATTGCCTTTACCCTTGGCGACCTACCCCGGCAAATTAACCAAAAGGTTTACACCAAAGTGTTGTTTCCGGTGATGTCTAAAATTTCCGACACCCCTCGTTCAGAACTGCGCCAGAAAATTATGAAGTCTCGCCAGGCAGCCCTAGCAGGGTTGATGGTGGTAGTGGTGATCCTAGCGAGTGGCGGAGATATCATTATCGATTTTTTGTATAACGAAAACTTCGAAAGTGCCGGCTGGATTTTGTCCATCGTGGCGCTGGGGCTATGGCCCAACCTGATGGCCGATACCCTCAATCCTTGCCTATTTGCCGTGGGTCAACCCCGCTATAACGCCTATGGGAACTTTTTTAGCTTCTTAGTCATCGTCGTGGGTATCCCTGGATCGATCATGATCTTGCCGGAAGAGATAGCTCCCTTCGGGGCAGTATTGGCGGTGGCCTTAAGCGAATTGCCCTTTTATATTGCGATCGCCCTGGGGCTATACCGAGAAAAACTCTCCTGCCTGAGGCAAGATGCTATCTTCACCGGGCTTCTGGTCGTCCTCCTAGGAAGCGTATTAGCAGTACGCACTTTCTTAGGGCTAGGTCTACCCTGGGACGGCGTATTTGCCTAAGTCTAAGACCGGCCGATCAGCCTCTAACCCAGGACTAGGGCTATACTTCGTGGTTATACATCGTGAACCGTTGCATCTATATGGGCGGATAGCTTCCATAAGCTGAATGGATAACGCCTGGGAAGCTCTAGGGCAGACAAATCCCTATCTAGCCATCCTAAAAAACGATGACTCAACCGTTTAGTTCCTTGGTGGGAGAGCATAGCACCCCACCCGAGGTCATCGACTGGATCAGCACTATCCTGCGGCCCATGGTCATCAAAACTATCTCCCACTCAGATCTTTACCCTTAACCAGTGTTATGAAGGTTACTTTTGTCTTGCCCCCCGTTGACATGACTGGAGGAATTCGGGTGGCGTCCATTTATGCTGATCTGCTGCAACAGCGGGGCCACCAGGTCACCGTCGTTTCCACGCCTGCCCCCCGCCCCCGATTGCGGCGGCAGATTCGCTCTGTGTTAACCGGCAAGGGATGGATTCCGACGGACAAGAAGATGTCCTATTTCGATGATCTTGATGTGCCCCACCGGGTGATTGAGCGATCGCGCCCCATGGTTGCCGCCGATGTGCCAGATGCTGATGTGATCATCGCCACCTGGTGGGAAACAGCCGAATGGGTAGCGGCGATGCCTGAGGCCAAAGGCACCAAGGTTTACTTCCTGCAGCACTACGAAATCCATGACTATCTACCCGTGGAGCGGGTGAAGGCTACTTGGGCCCTGCCCATGCATAAGATCACCATTGCCCAATGGCTGGTCGATGTTGCTAAGGAAACCTACGGCGATCCAGAGGTCTCCCTTGTCCCCAATGCGGTGGATTGTCAACAGTTCTATGCCGAACCTCGGGGCAAGCAAGCCATCCCCACCGTGGGCATGATGTTTTCTCGGGCCGCTTGGAAAGGCTGCGATTTTGCCTATGAGGGCGTTCAGCGAGCGCGACAGGTGATTCCTAATCTCAAACTCTTGGTGTTCAGCATGTTTCAGCCCGGCGACAATATGCTAGCCGGCTGCACCTTTTTCCATAAGCCCAGCCAAGCAGAGCTGAGAGCCATTTACGCAAGCTGTGATGCCTGGTTGTTCACCAGCAAGATTGAAGGCTTTGGGCTGCCAATTTTGGAAGCCATGGCCTGCCGAACACCCGTGATTGGCACTGCCGCCGGAGCCGCTCCCGAACTCTTGCAGGAAGGCGCTGGCCAATTCATTCCATTCAACGATCCTCAGGCCTTAGCGGATGCGATCGTGGCGATCGCTCAGATGCCCGATGCCGATTGGCGGGCCATGTCTGAGCGAGCCCATGAGCGGGCAATTCACTATACCTGGCAGGATGCGGTGGTGACCTTTGAGGCAAGTCTCGAACGAGCGATCGCCCGTCAGCAAGCGGGCCTGCTCCAGCCGCTCACCCCGCCGCCGCCATCAACGACCCCCGATGTGCCCGAGTCTGCACTCTAGGCACCCCCTGCCGACCGGAGAAATTCATACTATGATCGAGGCAATGGCGTAAATTTTTGTAAATCCCTTGACATCAGCTTTTGAATCTGTAAGAAGCACCCTAGCATCACCACCTTGGTATGCCCTGCAGCCCATTTGGCAAGGGGGAGAAGAGGTAGTTCAGCAAGGCTTGCCCCATGATCAACTGGCCCCAACGTGGCAAATTCTCATGCTCGGGGATGGCTCGCCCACCCGTCACCTCCAGCTACTCACCGGCGAACGGACGGACGTGGATGTGATTGATATGTCGCTGATTGGCTGCGATCGCGACCAGGCTCCCAACGTGATTGACGTCATTCCAGGGCCCCGCCTGCGCCGCCAAGTGTGGCTACGTACCGCTTCTGGGCAACGGCTTGCCTATGCCACCTCCTGGTGGGAAGCCAGCCATGTTGACGACTATTTACAAAATCGATCGCTGCCCATTTGGGCTAGCCTCGCCCGCCTGCGCACCGAACTCTACCGAGATGTTCAGGGCATTTACTGCGGCTATTCCGACGTTCTAGAACAGGAATTTCAGCAAGCGGGCCCCTTCTGGGGACGGCACTATTTGTTTTGGCATCACGGACAGCCCCTCACCCTGATCTACGAGGTATTTTCTCCCTATCTAACGCGGTATTTGGGCCCCATGCAGCGATCGCAGCCCTAGACGCTAGCTATCTCTAGATCACCCTCAGATCACCGACGAGAATTGCAACAATAGTGCATAATCGGGATATCTAGGGTGTTTCTTGCAGCAATTATCTCTTCAGTACTGAGCCAGGGGATATATCCATTCCTGGTTCCATCAGAATCATCTAGGGACGTTTGGCATCTTCTATGAATCATGGCTAACGATGACAGTGACTACCATGTCATCGGTCTGGCTTTATATGCCCAGCCCAGTATGCCCGGTCTAGTATGCTCGGCCCAGTGGGGCTGTCAGTGTGCCTGTGTGATTCAAAGGTATAAGATGTAACCGATGCCTCGGTAGCAACATCTTGATGATCATAAAACGGTTCGGATCTACCTCTCATTTACTTGTATAGATGAAATAGTTCCCCTGTGAACTCCCCCTGTGAACAAGCCGTTACTCAGTATCTTGGTTTTCAAGTGAGCCATCTTGCACGGTATTGCGCCTTGCATCCCTGCCATCATCCCAGCTATGACGTCGTAACTGTCTTGGGCTAGTCTTAACCTGACAAAATGCCCATTGGGCATGAACTTCATTCCTCCATGAAGCTCTTACCAAGATGTTCTGATGACAGGCGATCGCTGCCACCCCCCAACCATACTTGGGTATCCTGTGCGATATAGATTCATCCTCCCATGACGCTGATTAATCCTCCTCCTAACCTAAGCGCTAGCACAAACCGACAACCTCCCCACATCTCAACCACGGCTTCGTCCCACAGGTCATCTCTGCGCTTTATCAAACCCGTTAGCCTACGCACTAAGCTGCTGATTGGCTTCAGCATGGTGTTTAGCATCGTATTTGCTGGAACCTTCTACTGGTTTTACCAATTCACCACCGAAAAAACCCTCAGTCGCCTCCAGGCTGATATGGAAGCCACGCTGAACGGCGCAGCCGAAGGTGTTGATGTTGAAGAATTAATGGCGTTGTATACCGAAGGACAGCCCAATGCTGAAGGCTTTTCGGATGATCCACGCTACCACAATCAACTGAAATGGTTTCAAACTGTTCAGAGCATTGAACCCAGGGCTTGGCTTTATTCCTACGTCATTCGTCGTGAAGGGGAAACCCATTGGACTGGGCTTAATTCTAATAATCCCCAGCGCTTAGAAATGGTGTTTTTAGTCGATCTATGGGCCATTCGAGATCCTGAAAAGGCGGCCCATTTTCTAGCCGTTGAAAATCCGGGTACCCCGCGCTGGGCCATTTTAGATGAGCGGATTAGACGGGAAGATGAAATTTATACCGATGATTGGGGCGCTTGGATTTCAGCCTATGCACCCCTACGAGATGCCAATGGCAATGTGGTTGCCGGCCTGGGGTTAGACATTGAAGCAGATTACGTATTTCAGGTACAGCAGGCCATTCGCAACCGGGTATTGATATCCTTCGGCATTACCTACGGCGTGTTGTTTATCCTGATCTATACGTTGTCGGGTATCTTAACGCGCAACTTAGTTGAGTTCACCGAATCAGCGGAGAAAATCGGAGCTGGAGACTACGGTGTTCAACTGTCGCGATCGCACCTACACACCTTTCCAGATGAAATGGATCGCCTGGCTCAGGTTTTGCAAAGCATGGTGGAAAGCATTCGCACCCGCGAGCAAATGATCATTAAAAGTAAGCGGATTGAAGATGAAATTCGTCATGCTTTGAAAGCAGAAAAAGAGACGAATGAACTTAAGTCGCGCTTTGTGTCTATGGTGTCCCATGAACTGCGCACTCCCCTCACTATCATCCGCACCTCTACAGAATTGCTAGAGAAATATGGGCATCAAGTTACCGAGGAGAAAAAGCAGGAATATTATCATCGCATTCGCTCAGCCATCAGTACTATGACCCAGTTGCTAGAAGACGTGCTGACCCTAGGCAAAGCTGAGGCTGGGCGGCTTGAGTTCAACCCTATGATGGTCAATCTAAATTACTTTTGTCGGGAAATTGTTGAAGAAATGCGCATGGGGTTGGGCATCAATCACACCATTGAATTTGAATGTTTATTGGGCTGTGAACAAGCGTTTCTAGACCCAGCTTTGATGCGATCGATCCTGACGAACTTGTTATCCAACGCCATCAAATATTCTCGCTCCCATAGCACCGTAAAACTGAGCCTCCACTGTCAAGATGGTGTTGCTCTGATTGAAATTCAAGACGAAGGTATTGGCATTCCTAAAGAAGACCAACCTCGATTATTCGAGCTGTTTCACCGCGCCAGCAACGTCAGCACCATTCGCGGTACGGGCCTAGGGCTAGCCATTCTCAAACAATGTGTTGCCCACCACCAAGGGCAAGTGCGTTTTAAGAGCCAGGAAGGCGTTGGAACCACCTTCACCATCCAACTACCTATCCAACCCCCTCCAACGCCCCCTGACGCCTAAATAACCCCAAGCTCAGCTTCAGGTTAGGGGCTCAGGGATGAACGGATCCGTCAGGCAAGATGGCCTGGTAGAGATTGGCGGTGCCCAGGGTCTCGATGTCAAGAATTGCCCCTTCCAGGTTGGCATAGCTGAGGTCTGCACCTCTCAGGGATGCCTCGGTGAGATCAGCACCCTGTAGACAGGCTTCGCGTAAATTGGCGCGGTTGAGGTTCGCCTTGCTCAAGTTGGCCCGGATTAGGCTGGCCTGAAGCAAATTGGTTTCACTCAAATCAGCGCGACAAAGATTACTCCCATCCAAGATGGCCTGGGTCAGGTTGCTCCCCATCAAGCCAATATCCGCAAGGTAAGCATTGCGAAGGATCACCCCCTCTAAGTTGGGCGATCGCAGATGCAGGTGACCCTTGACCAGCTTAGCCATGCTGAAGGTCTTGCGTCCGGAGCTATAGAGTTTAAGCAGTTTTTGGGCTTTCTGTTGAGCG
The DNA here is from genome assembly GCF_016888135.1 of Leptolyngbya sp. CCY15150. Lineage (NCBI taxonomy): Bacteria > Bacillati > Cyanobacteriota > Cyanophyceae > Leptolyngbyales > Leptolyngbyaceae > Leptolyngbya > Leptolyngbya sp. CCY15150. The sequence continues at coordinate 3,657 of NZ_JACSWB010000280.1, read as the reverse complement.
ATCGCTTCAGCAGACGCCGTCATGGGCGAACGTGTCATTGGGTGCAACGTGTGATATTAGTTACACTCCAATACTCAGATCCTACGGGGAAAGATCAGGAATGGGGCGATTTAATTCTTGGTGAATTTTGAACGCTTTCGTAATCCTTGGCTGACGCGTCAACCCCTGGGTCGGGGAGGTTGGCTAGCTCCGTAGCGATCGCCCTATCCAGATCAGTAGTCGCCTCCGCTAGGTTGCTGGAGACAGCCTCTGGGACATCGCTGGGGGAGGTCAGCACCTGCTGGACTAAGACTTGGTACATCAAGGTTTGGTCTAGTTCAACCTGCTCATCCATGGGCTGGGGAGCTGGGGAACTGTTTAGGGGTTCAGAAGCAGACCAAGGTGGCCCCTCTGCATTTGCAGTCACCCCCTTATTAGTTAGATCAATACTATCCAGGGGGTGACCCTCCGGGGTGACCTGCTGTTGTGCCCAAGCCTCAAAAATGCGATCGCGGCCATCGGTGGGTGAACTGTAGCGGTAGATCCAATTGCGGCTGCCGTCTCGGAGGCGCGATCGCCGTTGGCGATGGAGCTTAACGCCAATCAGGCCTAGCAAGGCTTGAATGATCTGCATGGAGCCCATGTTTTCAGTAATGGAGATCCGGAAGAGGGTTTTCAGGTCATACCTCCACTGCCGCGATCGCGCCACAATTGCCTGCACGAGGTCATGATCACCGTGAACGTCTTTACCGTCTTGCAGCAGGTCTACGAGACCCAGTAGCTTGAGAGCCTCAACGCGCTCGGTATAGGTGCGGACATCTTGGGGAGAGATGATCCCCTGGCCGCGGGATAGGTGATCGCGCCAATGTTGGCGATCGCGCGATCGCACTTGGTCGCTGGCATGGGTGAGGTAATAGTGCAGCCGCAGTTGCTGATACCAGCCCTGTTGATGGTGGAGGTATAGATCCGCCGTCACCTCAACGCCATAGCGCTGCTGTAGGCGATATTTTTCCTCTTGCTGACGTTCTTCTGGTGTTTTGTAGCGCTGGTCTTGCAGGCGTTGGTAGAGGTCGTCGGTAATGTCTGCTGCGTTGACAACTCCGTTGGCCTCATCCTGACAGGAGCGATCGCGAATATTAGTTTGCTGTTTGTTGATATCGCTTAAGCGTTTCTTGTCCTGAGATGCTGGGGTCACAGCCGTTACGGTATGCCCTTCTTGCACCAGGGTTGCTTCTAGGACATCTCGCAGCTTCGTCAGAGATGTATTGGCGCGGGCAGCAAACTTAGCCCATGTACGCAACGTTACCGGATCGTAGGTGTAATCAAGGTCAAAATCGACGTCTTTGAGCAATCGTAAGTTGGCTTGCTGGGTGCGAACGGTGGAGGCTACGACGGCTTGGTAGTCTGTGGAGCCATTGCCAATGCGATTCACCCCAAAGGGGCGTACCCAGACATGGCGGGGCACCGATTGTCGAACTCGCGCTAGGGCTTGCCTAATTTCACTATCGGGAATCGTGCCTTGAAAGATACCAAAGACCGCGACAAAGTAATCGGGAACGTTAAAGCTAATGCCAGAACCGATGCTGGGTGAGGCAATGACGATGTCATACTGCTGCATCAACGGGATCAAGTGAGCCATGCATCCATAGGCAGGATGGCTAGGATCGGTGACGGTATGGCTGTCGATGCGGAGAATGCGCTTATCGGGAAAAAGCTGCTGGAGGCGCGCTTCAACGTTGACGGTTCCCCACTTAGAGCGAGGTTTCTGGGCATCCATGCAGATAAACACAGGCCCTTGCTGCACCGCCTGTTCTAGGGCAACCCATAGAGCTGCTGGATCCGGTGTTTTGTAAAACGTGATCGGCCATGCCTGTGTTGGTTTCCAGGTGTTGACGACGATCCAGGGCTGAATCGGAGCTGCATTGGGTTCATCGGGGCGATCGCTGCCATAGGTGGTGAGCAGCTCAATACTCAGGTCGGATAGATCGGCATCTTGGGCAATGACCAGTCCACCGCTGGATAACACCAGCCGCAGGAGCGCTTTGAAGGTTTCTAAAATCACCACCCGCTCTTGCTGACAGGTGGTGCTATTGAGAACATGCCAGATAATCTGCTCGCATTCGTCTAGCACCACGATCGCGCCTTTCCAATCAGATACCATAAACTGCGCTTGGCTACGGCTATGAAGGGAGTCAATACAGAGGCCAAAGCCAAGTAAGTTAGACGTTTCAGATTGATGGAGTTCGCTCACATAATCCAGCCCCAGAAGCTGGCAAATGGCCCGGGCAAGCTGGATACGATGACTGATGACCAAAGTTTTACGGCCCGTCTGGGTGGCTTGGCGGATGATGCCTTCTAGAAGGGAGGTTTTTCCAGTACCTTTGGGAGATTTGATACAGACTAAGCCTGACTCAGGCAAGGTAACGTCTAGATAGCGCTGATGCACCGTTTCCTGCACAGGACAGGTTAATTGATACATCCGCCGCGATCGCCAAATGTTGAGCGGTAGGGCTTGCTCATAGCAATCGGTAAAGGCTGCTTGAGAGCGCTGCATGATGAAGTCATCCACCCCTTTTTCGGGCCCCGGCAACTCAATCACCCGCACATCACAGCCCGCATCGTGCCACAGTCCTCCTAGCACCAAGGTGTTGGCCTGCACCGCTGCTTGGGTTGATGGCTTTTGATCGTGGTCAAAACAGATGTAGACCTGGCGATCGGGGGTGGCGAAGAGCTGCAAGTCAGGAATTAAGTAGCGCTTGCCTGAACGCGTTCCCTGGTTATTTTTCTGCACTCGGTAGCCACTGCTCACACCGGGAAGGGCAATGGCAGCATAACCGGCAGTGAGCAGCGCTCCTGCTTTCTTAGCCCCTTCTGTAATCAGAATAAAAATATTGTAGGTTAAGACACAATGCCAAAAGCCTTGGTCTTGGTCTTCCGGGGATGGACAGACGCCTGCGGTTTGATAAACCCGTTGAGCGATCGCGTCGGGTACCATAAGAAAATAAGCTCGCGTTGCTACTTTAACCGGTGGTTCATACTTCACGACCTTAAGTTTGGAACGGCCTGTCCCGCCATAATCCAAATGTCGTCGAGGTGTATCAGCCTTAAACTGCCCCCACAGCATTGGTTCCCATTGGCATTGAGGATCTAGCCCACTACACCACCAGCCGCCTGCTTCTAGGGGCGCATAGTCCCGGAGATAAAACGAAGATAAGCGTCCGGTATTCGTGCGGGAAACCTCTTCTCCGTAGAACAGATAATCATAAATAGCAGCTCCGCTGAGGCTGCAGACATTAGCCTTAATGAGTTCAGCATCTACGCCACTATCAAGCCACTCCTGATAGTGGGCATCGGTTATCGATGCGGTCATTGATGCGGCGGGTATTGAGAGATGGGATGAGCCGTTGACCATAACTATTCTGCACCTCAAACTGACTGGAACCCTTCCTGGGTGATCTATGCCAAGCCATCGCAGCACAAACTGCCCTCTCAAGAGAGGGATGTTGGCGCAACTGCCCGTTTCGGGTTGGTGTATTGACTTTAGCAGACTGGCTTTTTGTGATTACAAGGGCAATTTGCCAGTTTTGTAATCACTTTGATTACAAAATGACCCAATGCGATCGCTGAAACCCTGATTCTCTCGTTCGGGGTTGGCGAGTTTGGGGGGGGGGTTCTAGA
>NZ_JACSWB010000279.1 GCF_016888135.1 Leptolyngbya sp. CCY15150 | reverse complement strand
CCATCTTGATTGCCTCACCCTGTTCTCGCCTCTGTGCCTAGCCTAGCCAATTGTCTCCTCTTTCTCCAGCTAGTTTTGCCGCCCTAGAAAAAAAGAACCTGGACAACGCTGATGATCATTGATTCTCAAGCCGTTAAAAACACCTGCAATGCAAATGTAGAGAGCAAAGGGTTTTGCTCCTACAAGACCACCCCAGGATGAAGTTGAGGTGTTGGTCTAGAAGCTGTTGGCACAAGGGCTGGTGGCAATAGAGGTCATCGCCTAAAACCGTTACCTTCATTGGACTAAAGCGTTTTCCATGCTGTACCAACCACCGTTTCGCAGCAGCCGTCTCACAGTCCTGTTTGTCATGCCCGTCTTGCGGCACGATAAACGCTGGCACTAACGGAATGACGTGAAGCTGTCCTGGGGCGACGATGACTGGCGTGATGACACGGTGGACGTAGCGCCTCTCTCCCGACGTTTGAGTACGGGTTGAACAGTTCGAGCAGTGGATCTGGCTCGAACTGAAGGACTCGGTGCCATCGATGGCCATCAACAGCGTGTCAGCAATCGAGCGAAAACTCGCTAACTTTGGTGGTAAGCTCAGGACTCGTAACTTTGATAATCAAGCCGTGGAATTATTCATCCAATGTGTTGCGCTCAACCGGATGATTCAGATCGCCAAACCCGATAGCTACAAGGTTGAAGCTTAATAATGAGAAGACAGAAGGAAAACCTGGCTTTTTTTATTCATGCAACAAAGCCCATCAAAGCTATGCAAACAGCCAAACGCCTCAGTCAACAGCAACCGTGATCCTTGAACAATCAAACTGCAACAAAGCCAAAGATCTACCAAGGAGCTTAATTTTCTAACGTTTGGCAAGCGATATACTTTGGGAAACGGATGACAGTCCTTTATCGAGGGGGCATTCAATGATTACCCTGCCTGGAATTACTATCCACAGCCAAATCTATGAGAGCTCAGCTTCTTTGGTGTATCAGGGCATCAGAGAGCAAGATAACTGTGCAGTGATTGCCAAAGTACTCAAGCAGGATTATCCCTCTCTCCAGGATTTAACTCGCTATAGGCAGGAGTATGAAATTACTCGCTTTCTCAATATTGAAGGCGTAGTCAAGGCATATAGCCAGCAAGACTATCAGCGCACGCTGTTTATTCTTTTGGAAGACTTTGGTGGAGAGTCTTTAGAATGCTGGATGCGGCAACAATTAGACTTCTGCCCCATGCCGTTGCCGGTTTTTTTGAATATGGCGATCGCCATTACGGATACCCTGGGCAAAATCCATGCGGCTCATGTCATCCATAAAGATATTAATCCTGGCAACATTGTCTTTAATCCGAGGACTGGGGTTGTCAAAATCATTGATTTTGGCATTGCTACTCGCTTCAGCCGCACCAATCCCACATTCAAAAGTCTCCATCTTCTAGAAGGAACCCCCGCATACCTGTCGCCAGAGCAAACCGGGCGAATGAACCGGATGCTCGACTATCGCACTGATTTCTACTCACTGGGTGTAACCTTCTACGAACTGTTGACGGGACAATTACCGTTTCCCACCCGAGATCTCCTGGAACTAGTCCACTGCCACATTGCTAAACCGCCGATTCCCCCGCACGAATTGAACGCTACGATTTCCCAACCTGTTTCAAACCTGATTTTGAAGCTGATGGCAAAGAATGCGGAGGATCGCTATCAAAGTGCTTGGGGCATCAAAGCAGATCTAGAGCGCTGTGCCCAACAACTGGCAGAAACGGGTCAGATTAACGCCATATCGTTGGGACTGCAAGATGTTTCCGAGCAGTTCCGCATTCCTCAAAAACTGTATGGGCGAGAAGCGGAGATCGAAGCATTATTGATGGCGTTTGACAAAGTGACAGGGAGTCGGGAATCGGAAATCCGGAATCAGGAGAAACACTCCATCCCCCACCCCCCACCCTCCACCACCTCATGCAGCGAAATGATGCTGGTCTCCGGTTATGCTGGCATCGGCAAAACAGCATTGGTGCAGGAACTCCATAAACCGATCACCGCAAAGCAAGGCCATTTTATCTCTGGCAAATTTGACCAATTTGGGCGCAACATTCCCTACAGCGCCATTGTGAATGCGCTGCAAAAGTTAGTGCAGCAACTCTTGAGCGAACCGGATGAGCAGGTGGAAATGTGGCGATCGCGCCTGCTCACTGCTCTGGGCAGCAACGGACAAATCATCGTAGATGTCATTCCCGAAGTTGAGCTGATCATTGGCAAGCAGCCACCTGTGCCCGAAGTTGGAGCAACTGAGGCACAGAATCGCTTCAATCTCACGTTTCAAAGATTTGTGCGAGCGTTTTGTGCAAAAGAGCATCCCCTAGTCATTTTCTTAGACGATCTGCAGTGGATCGACTCTGCGACGTTGAAGTTAATCGAACTCATCTTACTGGATGAGCAAATCCAGTATCTGTTTTTGATCGGAGCCTACCGAGATAACAAACTGACTCCAACGCATCCATTGGTCTTAACGTTAGAGCGCATGCGAAACCAGGGAGCCGTACTTCAGGAAATCATCCTGACTCCCTTAACACTGGAACCGTTGAGTCAACTGGTGGCTGAGACATTACATCGCAATCCTGATACCGTTCGCTCCCTAGCCCAAGTCGTGTTGCGTAAAACCGAGGGCAACCCTTTCTTTGTTGGTGAATTTTTGAAGCTGCTGCATAGCGAAAACCTGTTAACCTTTGATGCCCAACAGTTGAGTTGGCAGTGGGACCTAGCTGAGATTGAAGCTCAAGATATCACCGATAATGTGGTGGAGTTGCTGCTGCGTCAGTTGCAGAAATTGCCGGAAGCAACACAGAAAGTTCTCTCCATCGCGGCTTGTGTCGGGGCCGAATTTGATTTAGAGACGTTAGCGTTTAGCGCAGAGCGCAACTCCGAAGGAATCGTTTGCGAAAAATCACCGAAAGCAATTTTTCGGGATTTATTAGAAGCAATACAAGCGGGATTAATTCAACCTCTGTCTGACTTGGACGAAGATTTGTTAGTTCAAGAGTATAAGTTTCTGCACGATCGCGTTCAGCAAGCGGCTTATGCTTTGATTGATGAATCGCAGAAACAGGTTGTTCATCTCCAAATTGGTCGCAATTTGCTCGAAAAAACTTCTCCAGAGCAACTGTCGGAACGGCTGTTTGAAATCATTGATCATCTCAATCAAGGACTTGAGCTAGTCACTGCTCAATCAGAACAAACTGAAATTGCCAGATTGAATTTAATGGCAGGGCAGAAAGCAAAGTCAGCAACGGCTTATGAAGCAGCTTTTAAGTATTTCACTACAGGGCTTAAACTCCTCAATTCAGAGAGTTGGCAGAGTGAGTATGACCTCACCTTAGCGCTGTATTCAGAAGCAGCAGAAGCGGCGTATCTCCAGGGTCGCTTTGATGAGATGGAACAGTTGGTAGAAGTGGTACTCGCTCGTGCCAAAACAGTGGTTGACAAAGTGCAAGTTTACGATAGCAGAATTCAAGGATATTCGTCACAGGGCAACCTGAAAGAGGCACTCAAAATTGGCTGGGAAGTGTTGAAGCTCCTAGGAGTAGTTTTACCAGAAAATCCAAGTGAGTTAGATGTTCAAGGCGGATTGCAGTCAACGGCGGCACTACTTGCTGAACGAGAAATTGAAGACTTGATTAATTTACCAAAGATGACTGCACCAGAACCGCTAGCAGCAATGTCAATCCTAGCGAATATAGGGTCTGCTGCATTCATAGTATCACCAGCACTATTCATGCTGATTACTTGCAAAACGGTAAATTTATCAATCAACTACGGTAATGCTATCTGGTCACCACTGTATTATGCTGCCTACGGATTTGTTCTATGTGGAGTTGTTCAAGACATTGAACTCGGCTATAAATTTGGTCAATTGGCTCTTAGCTTGGCAGAACGATTGAATACCAAAAAAGGCAAGGCTAGAGCATTACAGTTATTTAGTGGCAATGTTATGCAATTGAAAGTACATCTTAAGGAGACGATACCACTGCTGATTGAGGCTTATCAGGAAGGAGTGGAAACCGGAGACTTTGAAATCGCTGCTTATGCTGCATGTGACGTGTGCTACAACTCGTTTTTCGTCGGTGAGGAACTCACCCAACTGGAACAGAAAACGGCAACATACAGCAAAGCGGTTGATCGAATGAGACGGGAAAGCCCCTCGATTTTGATTGCAATACTGTGGCAGACCATTCTTAATCTGTTAGATAGGTCTGAGAATCCCAGTCGCTTAGTTGGTCGGGTGTGTAATGAAGAGGAGGCGTTACCACACGCCCTTGCAGTTAAAGATGGAACTGCAATTCAAATGCTATATCTGCACAAAATTATACTGTTTTATCTATTTGAAGAATATTATCAAGCTGTACAGACTGCTATTTTGGCAAGGAAACATCTTGAAGAAGCGACGGCAATAAAGGTTTTACCTGTATTCTGTTTCTATCATTCTCTGGCGCTTTTGAGCCTACTGCTCGATGCTTCAAACTCTGAAAAAGTAGCTTGGCTGAACTGTGTTAGCTCCAACCAAGAAAAGGTGAAGAAATGGGCAGAACACGCCCCAATGAATTATCTCCATCAATTTTATCTAGTCGAGGCAGAGAAAGCGCGAGTCTCAGGGCAATTTTTTGAGGCTGAAGAGTTTTATGAACGAGCGATCGCAGGTGCTGCTGAACATGAGTATATCCAGGAAGAAGCATTGGCATATGAATTAGCGGCTAAACATTATTTAGCGCGAGGGCGGGAAAAGATTGCTCAAACTTATATGAAAGAGGCACACTATTGCTACGATCGCTGGGGCGCTATCGCTAAAGTCAAAGACTTAGAAACTCGCTATCCACAGTTCTTTTCTCAGTCACCTAGAGCCGCTTCCGCATCAATTCCTAGTACTGCTGACACTATCTCTAATCCCTTCCATACCGCTTTCGATCTAGCGGCAGTCATGAAAGCTTCACAGGCGATTTCTCGTGAAATTGAACTGGATCAATTGCTGCGATCGCTGATGCAAACGTTAATTGAAAATGCTGGCGCACAAACCGGATATCTGATTTTAGAAAACTCAGGAGAATGGTCGATTGAAGCGGCTTATGAACCCAATGCCGATGAGAATGCTTGTGCGACTCAGGTGTTACAGTCTATTCCCATTGCCGATCAATTGCCAGAATCAATCATTCAATATGTGATTCGGACTCTGAAGCCTGTCACCTTAAATGATGCGACTCGTGAAGGTGGTTTTATTCATGAGCCATATATTCAACAGAACCAGCCTCAATCTATTTTCTGTTTGCCGCTGCTGAATCAAGCCAAGTTGGTCGGTGTATTGTATTTAGAAAATCGGTTAGCAGCTAGAGTGTTTACACCAGAGCGATCGCAGGTCTTGCAGCTATTATCAACTCAAGCAGCGATCGCCATCGAAAATGCCACCCTTTACTCAGAATTACAAGCTAAGGAAATCAGGATTGCCCAGTTCCTCGAAGCGATTCCGGTGGGAATTGGGATCGTGGATGCGACGGGTCGCCCTTACTATGTCAACCAATGCGGCAATCAGCTCACCGGTCAAGAAACTGATACTTCCATAGCACCGGAGCAGATCTCAGAGGCTTATCAGCTTTATGTAGCGGGAACGGATCAAATCTATCCAGCGGAGAGCTTGCCTGTTGTACGGGCATTAAAAGGCGAACGCATCAGGACTGAAGATATAGAAATTCGTCGAGATAATGCCACAATTCTAATTGAGGCACGGGGAACACCAGTTTTTGATCAACAGGGCAATATCACTCATGCGATCGCTACCTTTCAGGACATTACAGAGCGCAAACAAGCCGAGAAACTCCTAGCCGACTACAACTGCACTTTAGAGCAACAGGTCGCAGAACGAACTGCTGCGTTACGACAAAGTGAGGCGAATTATCGCAACCTGCTACAAACCGCGAATTCAATCATCCTGCGCACAGATAGGCAAGGACGAATTCGATATATGAATGACTATGGACTGAGCTTTTTTGGCTATGAGGAAGATCAGATTCTAGGGCGTACTCTACTGGAAACAATCGTCCCAGAAACCGAAACATCTGGACGTAATCTCAAGCCGTTTGTTCACGATCTGTTTCATAAGTTTGAAGCTTCCTTGCCTCAAGCTTACTTGCAAACCGAGAATGAAAACCTTTGTCGAGACGGTAGACGGGTTTGGATTACATGGTCGAATCAAGCTATCTTCAATGACCAGGGAGATATCGTTGAAATCTTATCGGTAGGCAGTGACATTACCCAGCGTAGACGAGCAGAAGAGGCATTACAGCGCAGTGAAGCCAAGTTCCGAACTATCTTTGAAAACTCGCAGGTTGGCATCTACCGAACCCGCACCTGTGATGGATTAATTCTTGATGCCAATCAGCGCTTTGCCGATCTATTTGGTTTTGATTCACCCCAAGAGATTATTGGAATTGAACACACTGTAGGCTATTGGGTCAATCCCAGCGATCGCCAACAAGCCATTGAGGTAATGAGGCGAGATGGGGAAGTGCGAAGCTATGAAGCACAGCTGCGAAAACGAGATGGGACAGTGTTTTGGGGACTTTTCTCTTCTTATCTGAATGCAGGCGACGACTACATTGAAGGGGTACTTGCGGATATTAGCGATCGTAAACAAGCAGAAGCTGCCCTGCGTGAAAGTGAGCAGCTGTTGGATGTGTCTTTCTCCCAATCCCTTGACGGCTTTTTCATCATGATGCTTGATCAGCCAGTGCAATGGGATGACACGGTTAATAAGGACAAGGTCTTGGACTATGTCTTTGGTCACCAGCGGGTTACGAAAGCCAATGATGCCATACTCGCTCAGTATGGACGTAGCAAAGAGCAGTATATTGGTTTCACTCCTAACGACTTGTATGCTCAGAATCTAGCCTATGGCAAACAAGGGCTAGCCTACGGCAAACAGGTGTGGCGAGAACTTTTTGATGCTGGGAAGCTACATATCGAAACGGATGAATTCAGATTGGATGGGACTTCAATCTGGATTGAGGGGAATTATAGCTGCCTTTATGACAGTCAAGGTAGAATCATCGGTCACTTTGGGGTACAGCGGGACATCAGCGATCGCAAGCAAGCAGAAGAAGCCCTACAAGCCTCAGAGACAAAGCTACGGACTCTAATTGAGGCAATTCCCGATCCATTGTTTGTATTCTCTGCTGAAGGGCGATTTCTTGAAATAATGGTACTGGACCCAAATCTGCTATGGCACCCCTTTGAGGAGATGATTGGTAAAACTATGCATCAACTCGGAAGGGAAGAAGCTGATGAGTTTCTAGGTTATATTCAGCAGGTACTGAGAACCCAACAAATCCTCACAGTCGAGTATGGTGCGTTTCTAAATGGACGAGAAGCCTGGTTTTCGGCTCGCATTGCCCCAATCAGCCACGATCAGGTGATTTGGCTAGTGCGAGATATTACGGCGCAGAAGCAAGCAGAAGAAGCCTCAATTTTAGAGGAGCGCAACCGCATGGCACGCGAAATTCACGATACACTCGCGCAGTCGTTTACAGGCATTCTGGCTCAGGTCGGAGCGGCAAACCAGGTGCTAACGGATGATGTAGAAGCAGCTCAGGCACACCTAGATCTGATCAAAGAACTGGCGCGAACTGGACTGACTGAAGCCCGGCGATCGGTCGTCGCGCTCCGTCCTCAGCTTTTAGAGGAGGGCAGCTTACAGAGCGCTCTACATCGTCTCGTTGCTCAGACTAGAGCTGCCGCCATGGATACCACTTTGTATTATGAGATTGAGGGTGCGGTGTATACTTTACCGACTGAAGTTGAGAGTAACCTACTGCGGATGGGGCAGGAAGCCTTAACCAATGCGATTAGACACGCCAATGCTGACGAAATTCGAGTGGAGCTAGTCTACGATCGCGATCAGGTTTGCTTGCGCGTGAGAGACAATGGACAGGGCTTTGGAGTTGGAAGTATTCCATCCTCTGAGGGTTTTGGCTTACTCGGCATGAGCGAACGAGCAGAGCGCATCGGCGCACAACTCACGATTAAGAGCCAGCCTGGCCAAGGAACAGAAATTATTGTCACCGTCAACCCTTAAGGGAGCATCACGATGAGCCAAGCCACGACCATTCGGGTTCTGATTGCGGACGATCACGCCATTTTTCGGCAAGGATTGGCCACGATTATTAACCGTGACCCAGATATGACGGTGATTGCCCAAGCCGAAAATGGGGAACAGGCGATCGCTCTCTTTGGGGAGCACCAACCGGATATTACGCTCATGGATCTGCGTATGCCGGAAGTGGAAGGAGTTGCGGCCATCGGTGCAATTTGTGCTGCTGCTAAATCTGCTCGGATTATTGTACTGACCACCTATGATAGTGATGAAGATATTTACCGGGGATTACAGGCAGGCGCAAAAGGATACCTGTTGAAAGAAACGGAACCGGACGAGCTTCTGAATGCGATTCGTACCGTTCATCGGGGTCAGAAGTATATTCCGCCCGATGTGGGAGCAAAGTTAGTACAGCGCCTCAGCAATCCAGAACTGAGTGAACGAGAACTAGCGGTTCTCCGCTCACTAGCTCAGGGAATGAGTAATGCCGATATTGCGGTTGCTTTGAGCATCGGTGAAGGTACTGTTAAATCTCATGTCAATCGGATTTTGAATAAATTAGATGTGAGCGATCGCACCCAAGCTGTGATTGTTGCGGTTAAGCGCGGCATTGTCAGTTTGTAGGGTGTACTTTCGATCAAATTTGGATTCTAACTTAAGTTGGAACTAGCCTTCTAATTTGCGATTGCATCGTTACTCTATCAATTTGTACTGTAAAAATTTTAACTTGCTGTAGAAGACGATTTAAAGGCGATCTCCTACATTAAATGTATGCAATAAAAGTGCATCCAATCAGACAAATCATGCTCTTCTAAAGCGATGAAGCTGATTGAGTTTTCAACCCTGACACATTGGAGATAAATCTATGACTTCTACTTCCACAGCGACAGACCCAATGCTACGCCAAGGCGATTCTGGTGCTGCCGTCACTTCGCTACAACAACTGTTGAATGCCAAAGGAATTAACATTGCAGTTGATGGAATCTTTGGCAATGTGACTCGCGCCGCAGTAGTTCAGTTTCAAAAGCAGAGTGGCATTGCTACAGATGGCATCGTTGGCCCTCAAACTTGGCAAGCTCTTCGTCGAGATGGCAATGCACCCATTCAACTGACTGATGCAGCCATTTACTACGATCCATCGAAATATTTCTATCAAAAAGGGGCGTTCGAATGGTTGCAATCCCGGATTTCTAGATCAGATCTAGAGGAATTTGCTCGCCGTTGGCGGAACCTACGCTAACGCAGCGATCACCGATTTCAAAGTTATTTAGCCTAGGTTCAAATTGCTGACGCTGGGAATACCTAAACCATTAAGGTTTTCCCAGCTTTCGTAACAAGGTTCCAGGCTTGTCGCAGATGCAAAAAGATGAGCGATGATCGTAATCACAGTTCTTTACTTGTACCACCTTCAACTCAAGATTGGATTCAAGGTATTCTGAGTGCCAAGGTAGTGCTAGTGATATATGGAGACTATCAATGCCCTAGAAGTGCGGACGTTTACAAGCTGATTAAAGCGATTAAACAAGAGCCTAGGTTCTGTTTTAAAACTATAACCACAGCATGATAGAAGCTAAAGTCAGCATGGCGAGATAGTTCTCAGCCTTCTTCTCGTAGCGGGTTGCAATGCGACGGAATTGCTTGAGGCGATTGAAACAGCGTTCAATCCGGTTGCGCTCACGGTACAGAGCCTTGTCAAACTGACCCCGTCGCCGTTCATTCTTTTTACGCGGAATGGTGAGGCAAATCCCTCGTCGTCGCAGATAGCGACGAAGGGTGCCACTGCTATAGCCTTTGTCACCACTGACTCGCTTCGGACGCAAACGAGGTCGCCCTACACCAGAGCGTTTGACCGCTCCTTGCTCCATCAGGTGCTCAAATACGACTGTTTCGTGGCGTTCGCCCGCTGTCAGCACAAAGGTGATCGGTAAACCATTGCCATCACAACGCAAATGTATTTTGGTACTAAATCCTCCCTGGGAACGCCCTAAGGCTTCTCGTGCTTGCACCTGTTTAATCTCAGAGCGCTCAGAGTCTGGCTTTAGTTCCCCCTTTTTGCCCCTGCCGCATGTTGATGAGCACGGATGACACTTCCATCGACGAAATGGATCTCCCAATTAATCTGACCTTCGGCATCCGCCTCTTCCTGGAGTGCCGCAAACACCTGCTGCCACAGACCCGTTTTGCGCCAATGGTAAAACCGTCCTGAAACCGTTGACCATGATCCATAACGTTCCGGTACGTCTCGCCATGGGGCACCCGTTCGCAGAATCCATAGGATGCCGTTGACGATCATGCGGTGATCTTTAGACGGACACCCGGTAGGAGGTTTTTGAGGCGGTAGCAAGGGCTTGATCCGCTCCCACTGCTGGTTGCTCATTTCTCCTCGGCGGATAGTGCTGAGGGATTGGTTAGTCATGGACATCAATCAGGTAGCTACACTACTTACCAGTATGCCAAAAGGTTTTAAAACACGCCCTAGTGCTTCTTTTGGAGAGGACTATTTATGTTTGATCTTCCGCCATTTTCCACAAACACAGATTTATCCCCATGCTCAACGGGCAGCCCAAGTCGCCGAAGCCGCCGCCGCCCAAGGAAAGTTTTGGTTAATGAGCGACACTTTATTTGACCATCAACAAAGATTGGAGAACGGTTATCTGGTCGAGTACGCCAATGATTTAGGGCTTGATATTCCTCAATTTCTCAAAGAGTTGTCTAAACAAGTTCATGTCGATCACATCAATGAAGACATTGAAGGCGGAATACAGAGCGGAGTAACGACTGCCCCAGCCCTGCTTATCAATGGACGTCGGTATATCGGGCACTGGAACACGACGGAGTTGATGGCAGCCATGATTGCTGCAAGTCGTTAAGCTCCCCGATCCCTACTCCCAATTTATATCTGACTTGTCGATTAGTGCTAGTCAGCGATCAAATTCATGATCGCTAGTTTTTACCTGTTTTGTTGAACAACTTGCCATTTTTGAACCATGCCAACAACTACAATGCCAACTATTGAAGCCAGTTACAAAGGCTTAACACACACCCGAATGCAGCAAGTACTTGATTATATTCAGACTCACCTTGATCGAGAATTATCACTGGCTGAACTTGCAGAAGTGATCAACGTTAGTTCGAGTTATTTTGCGAGCTTGTTTAAGCAAACAATGGGGATTTCGCCCCATCAGTACGTAATTAAACAGCGCGTGGAACGAGCAAAAGTAATGTTGAAGAAGACAGATTTTGCGATTGCAGACATTGCTCTAGAAGTCGGCTTCTCCAGCCAAAGCCATCTGACCCAACAATTCAAGCGCATTACGGGAATGACCCCAAAACAGATTCGCTAACGTCCAAGCACTATATTCACGCACGAGTCAAGGAGACAAAAATGAAGTTTAAAGCAATTAAAGGACATCAGGGAATCGGAATGGAAGTGCAAGATGTGACTTACGTGGAGGCCGCCCGGTGGGGTAAGCATCGGGGGTGGCGGTATGTTCTGGGATTAGTAGTCATCTTCTTTGTGGGGCTTGTGGTCGGCGGCATCGCCGCCCCACGTATCGCGTTCCTGTTTGGCGGTCAGGAGGGGCTTGCGGCGTTCAGGCGGCTAGATTACGCCGCATTCGGTCCCGTGGGGAGCTTCGTTGCGGTCAGGGCAATTTTTCCGTTCTTCCTCGCGGGAATCT
This sequence comes from Leptolyngbya sp. CCY15150, assembly GCF_016888135.1. NCBI lineage: Bacteria > Bacillati > Cyanobacteriota > Cyanophyceae > Leptolyngbyales > Leptolyngbyaceae > Leptolyngbya > Leptolyngbya sp. CCY15150. Next base: position 1,144 of record NZ_JACSWB010000279.1, on the reverse strand, counting down.
TGATCGCCGTCACCCTCATTCACCAGCGTCATCCCCGGACGCTGGTTACAGCGCGGGAAAAGATTAGCTGGCGGCGGATCGGTCATGGGTTTGTGGCTTGGTTCGTGCCAATTTTGCTGATCGCTGGACTGGGACAGTACTTCTTCTATCCCGACACCTTTTCCTTTAACTTCGACCTCACAACGTTCGCACTCTTCGTCCCGCTGGCGCTAGTCTTTACCGCGATCCAGACGACTACGGAGGAGCTTTTCTTTCGCGGCTACATTATGCAGGGCGCGAGCATTGTTTGGACGAACCGCGTGTTTCTGGCGCTGGTGCCAGCCACGATCTTCGCCCTAGCGCACCTGCTCAACCCGGAGGCAAGCGCGGGCGGTTGGCTCACGGTATTCTTCAACTACTTCCTCGTTCCGGGGCTGGTGTGGACCGTGGTTTCGTTGATTGATGGAACCACTGAACTAGCCATCGGCGTACACTTCGCGAACAACATCGGCGGCGTACTCCTGTTCAACGTAGCTGGAAGCGCCGCGGATGCACCGGCTCTGTTCACAATCAGCAAGTTCCACGCGACCTACACGGCGCTATCGATGCTGGTTGTAGTACCCGTGTTTCTGGCGATCGCCTACAAGGTGTTCAAACGCGACGAGACATCCGAACCCGTTTTCCAGAGCAATCGGATGGGTCGTCGGTGATCTCGTCAGTTCGTTGCTGAAGGCCAATCTTGATTGGTAATTGCTCAACTAGGTTGACCTAAGCCCAACTTTGACAGAGGATGATAAGCCTTTGCTATGAAGGAACTGCCCCCTCTCGATGGACTCAGTCACGCCGAAAAGGATGCCCTGATTAGAGGGCTGTGGCAGGAGCCGCAAAGGTTGCGCTCAGATGATGAGCGAGCTTTACGGTCTGAGGCTCTCAGAAGGAGCGATTGCCAACCTCTTGCAACGGATGCAGAGACAACTGGAAGCTCCAGTGAGCAAGATTGTGGAGCGCTTACGCAGTGCACGTCTGGTTGGCAGTGATGAAACGGGGGCACGGGTGAATGGGAAGAATCAGTGGGAATGGGTGTTTCAAAACGAGCAGGTGTGTTTGCATGTGATTCGTCCCACTCGGGGCAAAACGGTGATCGATAGCGTCATGGATGGGCATC